>NZ_JBEZUZ010000071.1:0-42414 GCF_040636735.1 Streptomyces sp. NPDC035033
CGGCGGCCGCGCTCGCCCTCGCCTACGGGTGGGGGCGCCGGGCCGGGCGCCTGGCCGCGCGGCGCGACCCCGGCCCGGTCGCCCTCCTCTTCGAACGCCTCGGCTGAGCGGGCGGCGCTCCCCCCTCGCGGGAGGCCGGTGCGCGTCGGGACGCCGCCCGGCCCTCCCTCCCCCTTCCCGTCAGCGTCCTCATGGAGGTCGATCCGCGTGGTCCCCCTGCTTCTCGTCCTGCTCCTGGCCCTCCTCCTCTTCGGCGCCGGCTTCGCCGTCAAGGCGCTCTGGTGGATCGCCGTCATCGTGCTCGTCCTGTGGCTGCTGGGCTTCGTGGCCCGGCCGAAGGGCGGGACGGGCCGCTGGTACCGCTGGTAGGCGGCCCCGTCGCGTGCGCCCGCCCGCGGCGTGACCGAGCCCGGCACCTCCGTCAGGAGAGGGCCGGGCTCGGTCGTGTGGGGCCGGGCCCGGCCCGGCGCCTCCGTCGGAGGGCTCCGGACCGGGCCCCGTGCTCAGGCGCTCAGCACCGAGTCGTCCTCGGGACGCGCGCCCGGCAGGCGGTGGCGGGCCGCGATCAGCGCCGCGTCCACGTCACGCGTACCGGTGGAGACGCACAGCGTGTAGGCGAGGTCGTCCATGCGCCGCCGTACTTCTCCGCCGCCGTTCTCGGCCTGGAGCGCCCTGAGCGTCTCGTACTCCTCGATGAGACCGCGCAGGACCGCGGGGTGGGCCATCAGCACGTACTGCTCCCCTCGTCGTCGGGGCGGGGGACCGCCCGGTTCGACGCGCGTGTACCCCGATCGCGGCGTCGTACGCCCTCCGCCCGGGGCCGGAGAGGGGCGGGTTCCGGCCGGATGACCCGGTACCGCCCTCCTCCTGTCGATCACGGCGGGGTAGTGTCGTCACCATTGCCGTACGGCAACGATCGCGGCAGCCGGAGCCGTCCCGGGGGAGCGGACGTCCGGCGCGCGGTACGGGGCCGTACGGTCCGTGCGCGAGCTTGGTGGGGAACGAGGATGGGGCATGTCTGAGACGACGACCAAGGGCTCCTCCGGCCGGGAGCACCCCGGACCGGCCGCGGTGGTCGAGCCTGAACTCCGTCAGCTGCTGGCCGGACTCACGGCCGTGCGGGACGGCGACTTCGGCACCCGTCTGCCGGACGAGGCGGACGGGCTGATGGGCGAGATCTCCCGGGTCTTCAACGGGATGGTCGACCAGCTGTCCCTGTTCACCTCCGAGGTGACGCGGGTGGCCCGCGAGGTCGGCACCGAGGGGACGCTCGGCGGGCAGGCCGCCGTGCCCGGGGTCTCCGGCACCTGGGCCGACCTGACCGACTCGGTGAACGCGATGGCCGGCAACCTCACCACCCAGGTCCGTGACATCGCCCAGGTGGCGACGGCCGTCGCCAAGGGCGACCTCTCCCAGAAGATCGACGTGGACGCGCGCGGCGAGATCCTGGAGCTGAAGAACACCATCAACACGATGGTGGACCAGCTCTCGGCCTTCGCCGACGAGGTCACGCGCATGGCCCGTGACGTGGGCACCGAGGGCATCCTCGGGGGACAGGCCGACGTGAAGGGCGTCTCCGGCACCTGGCGCGACCTGACCGACTCCGTCAACTCGATGGCGGGGAACCTCACCGCGCAGGTGCGGGCGATCGCCCACGTCGCCACCGCCGTCGCGGGCGGCGACCTGTCGAAGAAGGTCGACGTGGACGCGCGCGGCGAGATCCTGGAGCTGAAGAACACCATCAACACGATGGTGGACCAGCTCTCGGCCTTCGCCGACGAGGTGACCCGGGTCGCCCGCGAGGTCGGCACCGAGGGCAATCTCGGCGGCCAGGCCACCGTCCGGGGCGCCTCGGGCACCTGGAAGGACCTCACCGACAACGTCAACGTGATGGCCTCCAACCTCACCGGACAGGTGCGCTCGATCGCCCAGGTCGCCACCGCCGTGGCCCGCGGCGACCTCTCCCGCCGGATCACCGTGGAGGCCAAGGGCGAGGTCGCCGCCCTCGCCGACACCATCAACACCATGGTGGACACCCTGTCCGCCTTCGCCGACGAGGTGACCCGGGTCGCCCGCGAGGTCGGCACCGAGGGAAGGCTCGGCGGCCAGGCCCGGGTGCCGAACGTGGCCGGCACCTGGAAGGACCTCACCGACAACGTCAACTCCATGGCGAACAACCTGACCGGACAGGTCCGGAACATCGCCCAGGTCACGACCGCCGTCGCCAACGGCGACCTGTCGAAGAAGATCGACGTCGACGCCCGGGGCGAGATCCTGGAGCTGAAGACGACCATCAACACGATGGTCGACCAGCTGTCCTCGTTCGCGGCCGAGGTGACCCGCGTGGCCCGCGAGGTCGGCAGCGAGGGCCGGCTCGGCGGCCAGGCCGAGGTCGAGGGGGTCTCCGGCACCTGGAAGCGGCTGACCGAGAACGTCAACGAGCTGGCGGGCAACCTCACCCGCCAGGTTCGCGCCATCGCCGAGGTGGCGAGCGCCGTCGCCGAGGGCGACCTCACCCGCTCGATCACCGTCGAGGCGTCGGGCGAGGTGGCCGAGCTCAAGGACAACATCAACGCCATGGTCGGCTCGCTGCGCGAGACGACCCGGGCCAACCAGGAGCAGGACTGGCTCAAGTCCAGCCTGGCCCGGATGTCCGCGCTGATGCAGGGCCACCGCGACCTGGCCGTCGTCGCCGAGCTCGTCATGGACGAGCTGACCCCGCTCGTGGCCGCCCAGTACGGCGCGTTCTACCTCGCCGAGGAGGGCGCCGACGGCGTCGAGCTGGGCCTCGTCGGCTCCTACGGACGCCCCGCCGGCGACCGGGACCGGGTCCGCTTCCGGCTGGGCGAGTCGCTCGTCGGACAGGCCGCCCGCAGCCGCCGCACCATCACCGCCGACCACGTCCCCGCCGACTACGTCACCCTCTCCTCGGGGCTCGGCAGCACCTCCCGGGGCAGCCTCGTGGTGCTGCCGATCACCGTCGAGGAACAGGTGCTCGGCGTCATCGAGCTGATGTCCTTCAGCCCCTTCACCCCCGTGCACCGGGACTTCCTGGAACAGCTCATGGAGACCGTCGGCGTCAACCTGAGCACCATCGTCGCCAACGCCCGCACCGACGAACTCCTGGAGGAGTCCCAGCGCCTGGCCGGCGAACTCCGCTCGCGCACCGAGGAGCTCCAGGTGCGCCAGGAGGAACTCCAGCGCTCCAACGCCGAGCTGGAGGAGAAGGCGGCCCTGCTCGCCACGCAGAACCGCGACATCGAGGCCAAGAACCTCCAGATCGAGCAGGCCCGCCAGGAGCTGGAGGACCGCGCCCAGCAGCTCGCCCTGGCCTCCACGTACAAGTCGGAGTTCCTGGCCAACATGAGCCACGAACTGCGCACCCCGCTCAACAGCCTGCTGATCCTGGCCCAGTTGCTGGCCCAGAACCCGACCCGCAACCTCACGGCCAAGCAGGTCGAGTACGCCGGCATCATCCACTCGGCCGGATCCGACCTGCTCCAGCTGATCAACGACATCCTCGACCTCTCCAAGGTGGAGGCCGGGAAGATGGACCTCAACCCGGAGCGCGTGCCCCTGCGCAGGCTCCTCGACTACGCCGAGGCCACCTTCCGCCCCCTCACCTCGCAGAAGAGCCTCGCCTTCGCGGTCTCCACGGCCGCCGGCGTCCCCGTCGACCTCGTCACCGACGACACGCGGCTCCGGCAGGTGCTGCGCAACCTGCTGTCGAACGCCGTCAAGTTCACCGAGCGCGGCGGCGTCGAGCTGCGCATCGAGCCGGCCTCGGACGGCGAGCTGCCCGCCTCCGTGCACCGCGGCGGCCCCGTCGTCGCCTTCCGCGTCACCGACACCGGCATCGGCATCGCCCCCGAGAACCTGGAGGCCATCTTCGGCGCCTTCCAGCAGGCCGACGGGACGACCAACCGCAAGTACGGCGGCACCGGCCTCGGCCTCTCCATCAGCCGCGAGATCGCGCAGCTGCTCGGCGGCGCCCTCACCGTCACGAGCGTGCCCGGCGAGGGCAGCACCTTCACCCTCTACCTCCCCGTCACCCGCACCGACTTCACCGAGCAGCCCGGCCCCGCCGCCCCGCCGGCGAACCCCTCGGCGGTGCCCACCGTGCCGGCGCCGGCCCGGGGCGGCGTGCTCGCGCCGCCCGGCGCCCCGGCCGCCCGGCCGACCCGGCGCCTCCTCGTGATCGAGGAGCGTCCGCGCGGGCTCCTCGCCGTCGTCGCCGAGAACGCGGTCGGCCAACTCGCGGCCGACGGCGGGCACACGGACCGGGCGGACATCGAACTGATCGCGGTCGCCGGCCCCCAGGAGGCCGCCTCCGCGCTCGCCGCCCGGCCGTTCCACTGCGTCGTGCTCGACGTCGACATGGCGGACGGCGACGCCCTGCGCTTCCTGGAGGCCATGGACGGCGACGAGGCGCTGCGCACCGTCCCCGTCCTCGCCCACAACAACCGCCGGCTCCCCGCCGACGAGGAGGGCGCCCTCCAGGACCTCGCCCGCCGGCGTCCGCTGGAACTCCTCTCCAGCCTCGACGAGCTGCGCGAGCGGATCGCCCTCCACCTGTCCGCGGAGCAGCCCGGCGACGTCGTGCCCCTGGTGCGCGGCGACCACCGGGCGCCCGCGCCCCGGGCCGTCGACACCACCCTGCGCGGCAGGACCGTCCTCGCCGTCGACGACGACGCCCGCAACCTGTACGCCCTCAGCGGCATCCTGGAGCTGCACGGCATGACCGTGCTGCACGCCGAGAACGGCCGGAAGGGGATCGAGACGCTCCTGGCGAACCCGGACGTCTCCCTCGTCCTGATGGACGTGATGATGCCGGAGATGGACGGCTACACGGCGACCGCGCGGATCAGGGAGCTGCCGCGGTACGCGGACCTGCCCGTGATCGCCGTCACCGCGAAGGCCATGCCCGGCGACCGGGAGAAGAGCCTCGCCTCCGGGGCCAGCGACTACGTCACCAAGCCCGTCGACGCCGACGAACTCATCGCCTGCGTCAGCCGCTGGCTCGACGGCGGGGCGGCCTCGTGACCGCCCCCGCGGGGTCGCCCCGCACCGCCCGCCCGGCCCCGGAGCGCCGCACCGGCGCGCCCCGGCCCCGTCCGTACGGCGGCCCCGGCGCCGCCCCGACCGAGGAGTCGCCGACGTGAGCGGCCCTCGCTTCCCGGCCGGTGACCCGTCCGCCGACGCCGTCGGCCCGTACCCCGCCGCCGACGCGCCCGCCGACGCGTCCGGCGACGGCCGGCTGGCCGCCACGGTGGAACGGCTGCGCGGCGAGGTGCGCGCCGCGCACGCGGCGGCCGAGGGCCGCGCCCTGATCGAACTCGCCAAGGGGGTCATCGTCGAGCGCCTGGGCTGCGGCCCCGCCCAGGCGGCCCGTCAGCTCGCGGAACTCGCCGACCGGGCCGGACTGTCCCGGCTGGAGCTCGCCGCGGACATCATCAACCAGGCGGCCCGGGACCGGATGGCCGAGGCGGCGGACGAGTTCGTGCGGACGGCCGTCGGCGAGCCCGCCGCCCCCGCCGCCTCGGTCGCCGTGCGGCTGCGCACGGCGGAGAGCGCGGCGCTCGGCGCCGGCGACACCCAGGCCGTCGCCGAGTCGCTGCTCCGGCACGCCCTCGAACCCCTGGGCGCCGTCGCCGTGGCGATCTGGACCACCGGCCCGGACACCTCGCTGAGCCTGCGCGGCCACGCCGGCTTCGGCCTCGACGAGGCGGCCCGCTGGCACTACGTGCCGCCGGGGGTGACCACCGCGGCCCGCCAGGCGCTCATCGGGCGCCGCACCGTCCGGTACGCCTCCCTGGCGACCGCGGGCATCCCCTCGATCGGCCGCGCGCGCCATCCCGACGGCGGCCGGGTCGTCGTCCCCGCCGGGACCGGCGGCCGCATCCACGGCGTCCTGGAGATCTGCTGGGCCCGCCCGCTCGACCCCCTGCCGCAGGCGGTGGAGCGCCAGATCGAGGCCCTCGCCGAGCTCTGCGCCCACACCCTGGAGGCGCTGCCCGAGGCGTCCCCCGGGGGCTTCCCCGTCCCCGCCGGCCTCCCGTTCCCCGGCGGGGACGGGGCGCCGGCACTGGCCGAGCTCTCGGACGGGCTCTACGACCCCGCCCTCGTCCTCACCCCCCACCTGGACGAGGCGGGGAGGCTCGTCGACTTCCGCATCCGGCACGCCAACGCGCACTTCCAGGACCCGGCCGGGCGGCCCCGCGGCTCCGTCGACGGGGCCCTGCTCCTGGAGGCGTACCCGGCGACGGCGGGCGGCGGCGAACTCTTCGAACGGATCGAGCGGGTCTACGCCACGGGAGAGCCGTTCCGCGCCCGCCGGGTCCGGCTCACGGCGCTGGTGGACCAGGTGCCGCTCGCCTCGCTCGCCGACATCAGCATCAGCCGGCACGGCGCGAGCGTCCTGCTCATCTGGCGCGTCGAGGACGAGTCGGCACGCCTCGCCAGCCTCCTCCAGCACGCCCAGCGCCTCGGCCGGGTCGGCGCCTTCGAGGAGGACGTCGTCACCGGGGACATCACCTGGCACGGCCAGCTGTACGAGCTCTTCGGCCGCAGGCCGACGGAGCCGCCGGTCGCCCTGCGCGACCTCGCCGCGCACGCCCACCCCGACGACGCCGGCCCCATCCGCCGCTTCCTCCAGAAGGTGCTGGACCAGCGGCGGGTGGGCTCCACCGCCTTCCGCATGCTCCGCCACGACGGCGTCACGCGGCACATCCGGGTGACCGCCGAACCCGCCCTGGGCACCGACGGCGACCTCCAGGCCGTCCGGGGCGCCTACCAGGACATCTCGGCGCAGCACTGGACCGAGGTCGCCCTCACGGCCACCCGCGACCGGCTGGCGGCGACGGAGGAGGCGGCCGAGGAACGCAACCGGCTGACCCTCCAGCTCCAGCACGCCATCATGCCGCCGGTCAAGCCGCCGCTCGACGTGCCGGGGATCGACGTGGCCGTGCGCTACCGCCCCGCCGAGTCCGAGTCCCTGGTCGGCGGTGACTGGTACGACGCGGTCGTGCTCCCGTCCAAGAAGGTGCTCCTCTGCGTCGGGGACGTCGCCGGCCACGGCGTGGAGGCGGCCACCGGGATGGTGGTGCTGCGCAACGCCCTCCGCGGCCTCGCCGTCACGGGCGCGGGCCCCGGGCAGCTGCTGTCCTGGCTCAACAGCGTCGCCCACCACCTCACCGCCCAGGTCACGGCCACCGCCGTCTGCGGCGTCTACGACCCCGAGAACCGCACGCTGCGCTGGGCCCGCGCCGGCCACCTCCCGCCGGTGCTGGTCCGCGGGGAGGAGGCGGACGACCTGCCGCTGCTGCGCGGGATGCTGCTGGGGGCCCTCGCGGAGGCCGAGTACGAGGAGGCGGAGCTGCGGCTCGAACCCGGCGACACGGTCCTGATGTACACCGACGGGCTCGTCGAGCGGCGGGACACCGCCGTCCACGACTCCATCGCCCAGCTGCTCACCGTCGCCCGGCAGCCGTCCGACGGCCTCGAACGCCTGCTGGACCGGCTGTTGGCGCGCAGCAAGTCGGACACGGACGACGACACGTGCGTGGTCGGCGTCCTGGTGTCCTGACCCCGTCCGTCCGCCCCGAGACCGGCCCCGACCCCCATGGAGAGCAGGGAACATGTCCGAACGAGAACCGAACCTGGACGTCGACGTCGAGATCCGCGACGACCGTACGGCGGTGCTGTCCGTGGAGGGCGAGCTGGACATGGAGACGGCCGGCCGGCTGGAGGGCCTCCTGACGGAACAGCTCGGCCAGGGGCGGCGCCGTCTCGTGCTGGACCTGTCCGCCCTCGCCTTCATGGACTCCTCGGGGCTGAACGTCCTGATCAGGGCGGTCAACAGGGCGCGGGGGACCGGCGGCGACCTGTACCTCGCCGCGCCGACCCCGGCCGTGCGCCGCATCCTGGAGATCACCGGAGTGACGACGACGATCCCGCCCCACGACGGTGTGGCGGACGCGCTGGCCGCGGCCGGCGGCGCGAGATAGCGGACGGACGGCCCGGTCCCCGTGCACGGAACCGGGCCCGGGCAGGAGGAAGGGGAAGGGCAGACCGTGCACGAGATCGCCGAGATCGAGCAGGCGCTCCGCCGGGCGGCTCCGCACCGGCTCGTGGAGGTCGTCGAGGACGCCCTGAGGGAGCGCTGCGGGGTGCTGCGGGTGGAACTCCGCCTGGCCGACTACGGCGTGCGGACGCTCCAGCTCGTCGGCCACGTCTCCGGGGCGGACGCGTCGGTGCCGATCCACGACAGCCCCCAGGGGCGCGCCTTCGGCGCCCAGGAGCCGCACGTGGTCCGGGAGTCCGGGGCGCTCCGGCTCCACCTGCCGGTCACCGTCCGCGGGGACCGGCTGGGGGTCCTGACGGCCGAGCTGCCCCCGGAGGCCGATCTCAGGCCGCTGCTTCCCGGCTTCGCCCAGGTCTGCGAGGCGCTCGGCCACGAGATCCTGGTGGCCGAGCGCGACACGGACCTGTACGTCCTGGCCCGGCGGGCGACGCGGCTCACGCTCGCGGCCGAGATGCAGTGGCAGCTGCTGCCCGGCCGTGCGTGCTCCCGGCCCGAGTTCGCCCTGGCCGCCCACCTGGAGCCCGCGTACGCCATCTTCGGCGACAACTACGACTGGTCGGTCTCGGACGGCCGGCTGACCCTGACGGTCACCAACGGCATGGGGGAGGGCATCGAGGCCGCCCTGCTGACGAACCTCGCGATCAACGCGCTCCGCAACGCCCGCCGCGCCGGTCTCCCGCCGGCGGACCAGGCCGCGCTGGCGGACCAGGCCGTGTACGCCCAGTACCGGGGCGAGGCCTTCGTGTCGGTGCTGCTGCTCCGCTTCGACCTGGCCACGGGCGAGGTGGAGGCCGTGGACGCCGGTTCGCCCCGTCTGTGGCGGCAGCGGGGGCAGGCGGTGGAGGCCATCGGTTTCGAGCCGCAGCTGCCCCTCGGCATGTTCGAGGACACCGTGTACGTCCCCGAGCGGTTCGCCGTGCGGCCGGGCGACCGGCTGCTGTTCGGCAGCGACGGCGTGTACGCGGCCGTCTCGCCCGCGGGGGAGAGCTACGGGGACCGGGCGCTGGCCCGCGCCCTGCGGGGGACGCGGCTGCTGCCGCCCGCGCAGGTGCCGCAGGCGGTGCTCCGGGAACTCGCCGCCCACCACGGCGGCGGCCCGTTGGAGGACGACGCCCTGGTCGTCTGCCTCGACTGGCACGGCACCGCGTGAACAATTGCCGTGCGGCAACTGTATCCTTGGGGAAACACCCGGCGGTGCGACCGGAAGAACGCCGTCGAGGACGACCAGAGGTGGCAATGAGGACACGCGGGACGCGCCCGGCCGGAGCCGGCGCCGCACGGGGATCAGGCCGAGCTGACGTCCTTCAGCGGCGTGCGGGAGGGTGACGGGGCGGCCGCCCCGCTCCCTCCCACGGCCTCGTGGAACCCGGTGAGCCCGCGCAGCAGCGCCTTCCGGTTCGTCGGTGACATGGCGGTGATCACCGCGAGCAGGGCCTCCTCGCGCTGGGCCCTGAGGTCCCGCAGGTACGCCTTCCCGCGCACGGTCAGGTGCAGCTCCAGCTGCCGCCGGCTCACGGGGCTGGGCAGCCGCTGCACGAAGCCCAGCGCCTCCAGCCGGTCGCACATGCGGCTCACCGAGGGCGGTGCGGAGCCGAGCAGCTCGCCCAGGGTGCGCAGGCTGATGCCCTCCTCGCGGTCCAGGCTGTACAACACGCGCAGCTGACTCGCCGAGACGGGTGTCGACGACACCATGTCCCGGCCGCGCTCCCACAGCACCTCCAGCAGCTCGATGAGCTCCCGGGCGGCCTCGGCCGTCCGCTGCGGTTCCCGCGGCGGCGGGGCGGGGTTGCCGTTCATGCCTGCCGACCCTCCTCGGACGTCCCGGGCCAAGGGCGGCGGCCTTGAGACGGACCGGTCATCTCCACATCTCTCCAGAAGGCGGTACGGATCCGGTGGACCGATACCTGACGGTGGAAGGCGCACTGCGCGGGGCGGCACCACACCTGCTCCTGGACTCCCTCCGTACCAGTCTCGCGCACCTGTACGCCGCGACCTGCGCCGACCTGCTGCTCGTCGACTACGGATTCACGACCCTGCGCCCCGTGGAGCCCGTCCAGGCACCTGCCGGGATGCCGCAGGCGCCCGTGGACGCGGGCCCCGCCGGCCGCGTCTTCCGCACCCAGCAACCATATCTTTTCCGTGATGTCGGGCCCACGGCGACCGTTTACCTGCCCGTCACGGTCCGCGGCGACCGGTTCGGCGTCCTGGTCGTCGTGCTGCCGGCGGACCGGATCGCCCCGGAGACCACCGCGAGCCTCGCCCGGGTCGCCGAGACCCTCGGCCACGCCCTGCGCGTCGCCGACCGCCACACCGACCTGTACCGCCGCACCCGCAGGACGCACGCCCTCAGCGTCGAGGGGGAGATGCAGTGGGACACCCTGCCGGGCCGGGCCTGCGCCGGGCCGGCCTTCGACCTCCACGCCCACTGGGAGCCCGCCTACACCTCCGGCGGACACCTCCTGGACTGGAGCGCCACCGAGCGGGACCTGCTGCTCGTCGTCGCCGACGGCGCCGGCCCCGGCACCCCGGCCGCCCTGGCGAGCACCCTCGCCCTGACGGCGATCCGCAACGCCCGGCGGGCCGGACTCGACCTGGTCACGCAGGCGAGCCTCACCGACCAGGCCCTCTACGGGCAGTACCGCGGGACGCACCCGCTCGCCGCCCTGCTGCTCCGGCTCGACCTGACCACCGGCGAGGCCGAGGTGGTGGACGCCGGGTCGCCGGCGCTCTGGCGCGTCCGCCCCCGCGTGACCGAACGCGTCGAACTGGACCGCCAACTGCCCCTGGGCATGTTCGAGGACACCGTCTACGTCCCCCAGCGCCTGCGCCTCCTGCCCGGTGACCGGCTGGTCTTCGTCGCCCACGGCGCCGGGGAGCCGACGGCCGGCGGCGGGCACGAGGCACCGGACGGTCCCGTCGCCCGCGCCCTCACCGGCGACGGCCGCCTGAAGGGCGCGGACGTCCCCCGGGCCGTCGTGCGCGCGCTGCGCGGGACGCCCCGTGGCACGCCGGACGCCACCCTCGTACTCTGTCTCGACTGGCACGGACACGAGGCCGGGGCCCGGGGCGAGGACCGGCACGAGGAGCCCGCGCCGGCCCCGTGACGCGCCGGCGGGGGCGACCGCGCCGCGGGCGGTGTGGGAACCGCCAAGCGGGAAAGACGGGTACGAGGAGTCCAGCCGCCGACCCGGGACGAGGGGAGTGCCAGCGCCATGACGGACGCGATCACCGCGGAGCGCGCGGTCCCGGAGCCCCTGCTGTCCGCGGGCGCCGTCTACGACGACGCCTCCCGCGGCGGGGCCATCGCCGCCGCCCGCGCCTTCACGGCCGAGTTCCTCGCGGCTGCCCCGGCCGTGCTGCCCGGACCGGTCGGCGAGGAGCGCGTCGAGCTCGCGCGGCTGGTGGTCAGCGAACTGGTCACCAACGCGATCCGGCACACGGCCGGCCCCTGCCGGCTCCTCCTCGAACTGGGCCGCGACTTCCTGGAGATCTCGGTCTTCGACCAGGAGGCCGCCGTCCCCGTGCCCCGCGGACACGACCCCCGCCGCATCGGCCAGCACGGCGTCGAGATCGTCGTCGCCGTCTGCGAGAGCCTGACCGTGGAGCCCGCCCCGGAGGGGAAGCGGGTCCGCGCCCGCCTCTCCCTCCTGCCCGGGTAGGCCGACGCGGCGAAGCCGCCGGGCGGTCGCACGGACGCCGCGTCGGCACACGGCCTTCGCGCGGCCCCGCCCGGCCCCGGTCGGCCCGCCCCGCACGCCCGGCGGCGGGTGCGGCCGTGCCCGCGTCCGGCCCGGCGACCGCGCCGGGCCCGTCCCGCGCGACTCGACGGGCCTCTCCGCCCTGCCGCCCCTCCACCGGCTCGCCGGGGCCGCGGAGCCCGCGTACGGCCGGTTCCTGACGGCCTTTCACCACCTTCACCGAATCATGACGGCATCGACACATCCACCACGGCCGTACGAGGTGTAACAGGGGCGGGACGGGTCAAGCGGACACCGCACCCGCTCGCTGACAGCCCCTCAGCCGGAGGACTCCATGACCCAGCACCCCACCGCGCCGCTCCCCGCACCGCGCGTCCTCACCCGGCCCATGGCCATGGACCTGCTCACCCCGGACGCGACGGTCCGGATCGACACCACCGTCGGCTACGACTCCCGCGACCCCCACGCCCTGAGCATCGCCTTCCACCTCCTCGGCGAGGACCCGGTGGTGTGGCGCGCCGACCGCGAGATGGTCCTCACCGGATCGCTCCAGCCCGTCGGCGACGGCGAGATCCAGCTCCGCCCCGCCCCCGAGGGCGGACTCCTCCTGCGGCTCGGGCCGGCGGGACAGCGCGCCGTCGTCAGGTGCGAGCAGGAGGCACTCGCCCGCTTCGTGCGCGACACCTTCGTCCTGGTGCCACAGGGCACGGAGGAACGCCACATCGACTGGGGACCGCTGCTCGCGTCCCTGAGGCGCTGACGTGCGGCGCGCCGGACCGCCGTACGGGGACGGAACCCGCCCGCGCACGGGGCCCGTGGCGGCCGCCTCAGCCGGGACGGCCGGGCGCGGCCGGCCGGAAGCAGGCCGTGACGTCCTTGCCCCGCGGACAGGGGCGGGTCCGCACGTCGTCGGCGAGCGCGTCGACCAGGAGCAGTCCGCGCCCGCCCAGCGCGTCCTCGTCCGGGCCGCGCTGCTCGGGGACCACCGGCGACGCGTCGTGCACCGTGACGTGCAGGCACTCCTCGTCCCAGGTGAGGATCAGCTGCGCGTCGCTGTGCGCGTGCACGTGGGCGTTGGTGACGAGTTCGGAGACCGTCAGCACGACGGAGTCCGCCACGTCCGGGGCGGTGCGGTCCCAGCCGAGCGCCGCCAGGTGCTCGCGCGTCCAGTCCCGTGCCGTCCGCACGCCGCTGCCCAGGGGCAGCGAGCGCGCCCAGCCGACGGCCCTGATCGAGGGATCCCGTGTCATGACTCTCCTTCGGACGTCCGGTCGGAGGTTCCGTCTGCCCCTCGACCGGACGAAAGGAACCGACCGGAAAGACGTGAGCGGTCGACGGGTGTGGACGTGAGAAGACAGGGTATGCGGGCAGCCTCAGGGCCACGCATCCCGATGAGGAACGCACGTGAAAGGGGAACGGTGTGACGGTCACCACGATGCCGACCGCGGGAGTCGAGACCGGGGCGGGGGTGCTGCCGCGGATCCCGGACACATCGGCGGTCGCGCCGAAGGACGCGAGGACCCTGTCGAAGGTCTTCTTCCAGGAGCTCGCGAAGCTGGAGGAGGGGACGCACGAGTACCAGTACGCGCGCAACACCCTCATCGAGATGAACATGAGCCTGGTCCGCTACGCCGCCGGACGGTTCCGCCACCGCGCCGACGAGATGGAGGACATCGTCCAGGTCGGCATGATCGGCCTGATCAAGGCGATCGACCGGTTCGAGCTGTCGCGGGAGGTCGAGTTCACGACCTTCGCCGTCCCCTACATCGTCGGTGAGATCAAGCGGTTCTTCCGGGACACCTCCTGGGCGGTGCACGTGCCCCGCCGGCTCCAGGAGGCGCGGTCGGAGCTGGCCAAGGCGACCGAGGAACTCAGCACCCGCCTCGGCCGGATGCCGACGGTCAAGGAGCTGGCCGAGCTGATGAGCCTCACCGAGGAGGAGGTCACCGAGGCGCGGCTGGCCTCCAACGGCTACAACTCCTCGTCGCTGGACGCCGCCCTCGGCGGCGAGGACGAGGACGGCGACACCTCGCTGGCCGACTTCATCGGCAGCGACGACCCCGCCATGGAGCTGGTGGAGGACTTCCACTCGCTGGCCCCGCTCATCGCCGACCTCGACGAGCGCGACCGCCGCATCATCCACCTGCGGTTCGTCGAGGAACTGACCCAGGCCCAGATCGGCGAACAGCTGGGCTGCTCGCAGATGCACGTCTCGCGGCTGCTCGCGCGGACCGTGCGGCGCCTGCGCGAGGGCCTGCTCGACGTCGACGCCGACTGACCCGGCCGGCCCGCACGGCTCCGGGCCCGCCGCACCGGCCGGACGCACGCGCGGCCGCTCGCCGTCAGGACCGCGTCGAGCCCGCCGGAGGCCGGCTCGTCCGGGGAGACGACGCGGGAGTCGCGCCGCCGGGCCGTCGGTCATCGGCCAGGCGGGGCGCGCGGAAAGGCCGCCGGCGCGGCCCGCCGCCGTCGCCGGGCCGCGGCCGAGCTCCCCGCCCTCGGGCAGGGTGCCGTCCCCGGCCTCGTACGCGATGAGCACGGGACCTCCCGGAGGCAGAATGGGAGGAGACCCGTCGGCAGGGACCGGGCGCGTCGGCACGAGCGAGGGGCACGACCTCACCGAGGACGGCGCCCTCCAGGGCCTTCCGCCGGCGGACCCGCACGGCCACCGCTCCCCAGAGGCGGGGCGAAAGCCGTCCGGGAGCGGGCGACGGCGACCGGGACGCGGCTTCTCGGCGCGTACGGAGAACGCCGACGGGGACGCCCCCCCGGCGTCGACCCGAGCCGGGTGCCGGAGCCTCGATGACGTGCCGACAGCCCGATCCGGCTCCTCCGGGGAGAACCGCCGTGGACATCCTGCTCATCGCCGGCCTGTGGCTCGACGGATCCGCCTGGGAAGACGTCGTACCCGAACTCACCGCGCTCGGCCACCGCCCCGTGCCGGTCACCCTTCCCGGCCAGGGGGACGGCACCGTCTCCGCGACGCTCGACGACCAGCTGGCAGCGGTGCTCGCCGCCGTCGACACGGCGCACGGGAAGCCCCTGGTGGCGGGACACTCCGCCGCGGCGATCCTGGCCTGGCTGGCCGCCGACAGACGGCCGGGGAAGGTGGCCGAGGTCGCGCTGATCGGTGGCTTCCCCCGCGCCGACGGACGGGCCTACGCCGACTTCTTCCCGATCGAGGACGGCGCCATGCGCTTCCCGGGCTGGGGCGCGTTCGGGGAAGCCCACTCCGCCGACCTGGACCAGGAGGCCCGCCACCGCCTCGCGTCCACCGCCGTTCCCGTCCCCGAAGGGGTCGCCCGGGGAGTCGTGCGCCTGACCGACGGACGCCGCTACGACACGCCCGTCGTGGTCGTGTGCCCCGAGTTCACCCCCGCGCAAGCGAAGAAGTGGATCGCCGCCGGTGAGAGTCCTGAGCTCGCCCGCGCCACCCGCCTCGACTACGTGGACCTCGACTCCGGTCACTGGCCCATGGTCACCCGCCCCCGCGAACTCGCCCGCGTCCTGGCCGAGGCCGCCGCCTCCTGACGGTGCCGGACCGGACGATCGGGAGGCGGCGGTGCCGCTGGACGCCCTCCCCGGGGCCGACCTCGCCCATCAGGCGGTGGCCGTGCGCCAGGAGCAGGTCCTGGACCGGCGGGGACGTCGTACACGGTCACCGGCGGATCTCACCTCAGGCTGGCGCCCTGGGCGCGCAGTTCCCGCTGGACCGCGTCGACCGGGACGTCACGGGGCAGGCCGCCCCGGGCGGAGGCGAGGGCCGCGCAGACGCCGGCGGCCTGACCGGTGGCCATCGAGATGGGCATCACGCGGTAGGAGGAGTGGGCCACGTGGTCGCCGGAGATGCACCGGCCGGCGACCAGGATCCTGTCCAGGCCCCGGGGCATCAGACAGCGCAGCGGGATGTCGTACGACTCTCCGCGCGGCAGTCGCCGCAGGGTGGTGCCGCGGCCGCTCGGGTTGTGGATGTCCACCGGGTAGGCGCCCCGCGCGATGGCGTCGTCGAACTTGCGCGCGCCCAGCACGTCCTCGCCCGTCAGCTCGTACGCGCCCGTGATCCGGCGGGTCTCGCGCACCCCGACCTGCACGCCGCTCTGCACGACGTACGACTGCTCGAAACCGGGCACGCGGCCGCGCAGGAAGCGGGAGATCTGCTCCATCTGGCGGTGGGCGGCGAACTCCGCGCGGGTGAGGTCCCACACGCTGGTCCCCAGCACCTCGGTGACGCGGGTGGAGTTGACCGCGATCTCGCCTTCGTTCGGGGTGGCGAAGAAGAGGATGTCCTCGCGGGGCAGGTCCAGCTCGCCGGCGTCGGTGGCGGCACGGACGAGGTCCCACAGGCCGTGCACGCCCTTCCACTGGTCCGGGTGGGCGCGGACGTAGTCGGTGAACCCCTCCTGGTCGAAACGGGCCATCCGGAACATCAGCGTCATCGGCTGGGTCCAGCCGTCCTCGGGCCGGCCGACGTCGTACGCCGCTCCGGCCGCGGCGGCGACGTCGCCGTCGCCCGTGCAGTCGACGATCACGTCGGCGTCGATGACGACCGGCCCCGACTTGGTCTCGAACACCGCGCGGGCGCGCTCGGGATGCGGGGCCACGCCGGAGGCGAAGGCGTGCAGCAGGGTGCGGACCTCGTGCTTCTCCAGCAGGTCGTACACGACCAGCTTGAACAGCTCCGCGTCGAACGGGACCGTGTAGCCGGTCTCGACCGAGGGGCGGATCGCCGCTCCGGCGCGCACCAGCTGTTCGAGGAGCGTCCACAGGACGCCCGCGACGACCGGTTCGCCCTCGCCGTGGTCGGGTGGCAGCAGGCGGGCGGTGTCGCGCGCGACGGCCTGTTTGACTTCGTTGTGGAAACTCATCAGCGGCATGACGAGCGCGGCGGTGGCGTTGCCGCCGAGGAACCCGTACCTCTCCACGAGGACGACCTGGGCGCCCGCGTTGGCGGCGCCGATGGCCGCCCCGATGCCGGCCGGGCCGCCGCCGACGACCAGCACCTGCGTGCTGCCCCCGTGCAGGGCGCGCCGCGGGGGCAGCTCCACGTGCCGGGCTACGCGGGGCGCGATCAGATAGGTCACGGGTCCTCCCGGGGACGGGGCCGGGGCTCAGCCGACGGGGGCCGCGGCCGTCGGCAGGCCGGACGGCGCGGGCGACGGGGCGATGGTCTCCAGATAGGTCAGGAAGCGTTCGGCGGTCCGGTCGGCCCGCTCCCGCATGGCCGCCGTCCGCACGGCGGTCTCGGCCAGCCGCGCGGGCCGTTCGTCCCACAGCCGGTCCACCTCGGCGAGCAGCAGGCCGACGTTCTCCCTCACCACCCCGCGCAGGGCGGGCGCGCCGATCTGCTGGGCGAAGTCGAAGACCTTCCCCGCGTACGGCAGGGGCAGCAGGGGGACGCCGGCGAGCGCGGCGAAGACGAGGAAGTGCAGCCGCATCCCGATGGCCAGGTCCAGCCGCTTGACGATGTCGAGGACCTGCTGCGGGCGGGAGGCGCCGCGCAGCACCGTGCAGGCGCCGGCGTCGGCCATGTGGGACGCCACGGCGTGCGCGTGGCGGATGTCGTCGCGTTCCATGGGCACGAACACGACGTGGGCGTCGAGCCGGTTGACGAGGAAGTCGCCGACGTGGGCGAGGAGCTGGTGGTAGCCGCTCTCGTCGAGGTGCGAGGCGGCCCGCCCCGGTTCGCGCACGCTCATGCCCACCAGGCGCACCCCGCGCGGCACGGCCTCGGCCCTCAGCAGCTCCTCCCCGCCGTCACCGGGCCGCAGCAGCAGGGCGGGATCGGCGGTCACCGTGATGGGGCGTTCGAGACCGGCCTCCTCCAGGACGAGCTTCGACTCCTCGTCCCGCACCGTCACCGCGGCCGCGTCGGTGAGGGTCGAGCGGACCCACTCCCGGTCGACCTCGTCGGTGAGGGGGCCGGCACCCACGGCGTACGTGAAGACGGGCACGCCGTGGCCCTGGGCGGTGCGCACCAGCCGCAGGTACCGGCGGGCCTCCGTGTCGTAGAGGATGCCCCCGCCGCCGAGGACGAGGACGTCGAGCCGGCGCAGGTGCTCGGAGACCCGCTCCCGCGTCACGCCCTCCCAGCCGACCACCTCGACGTCCGGGCGGACGCCGCGGCTGTACTCCGGGTCGCGGGAGAACACCACGACGCGGGCGTCCGGCCGCGCGCCCTGCACGCGGTCCAGCATGGCGGTGAGGATCGCCTCGTCGCCCACGTTCCTGCCGCCGTAGGAACCCAGCACGCCCACGGTCACGCCCTTGCCGTCACGCATGATGCTCCTCGTGCTCTCCAGCGAGTGCGGTTGCTCCCACCAGTTCACCCCATCGGGAGATTTACGCATCTCGGGGCGGCCGGCCCGCCGCGCTCACGGAGCGGACCCGTCGCTCCACGGGTGGGTCCGGGCGAGGAGGAGCGCGACGTCGTCCGGGTCCTCGGGGCGGCGCATCGCCGCGACGAGCCGGCCGCAGGCGGCGTCGAGGGGCGTCCGGTCCTGGCCGAGGGCGTGCACCAGGGCGTCGAGGCGTTCGTCGATGGGAACGTCCCGCGTTTCGACGAGACCGTCGGTGTACAGCAGGAGGCGGGCACCGGGCGGTATCCCGAACGTGCTGGTCTCGAAGTCGACGCCGCCGACACCGAGCGGCGCGCCGGCGGGCAGGGGGAGCAGCCCGGGCTCGTGGCCGGGCCGGACGATCACGGGCGGGAGGTGGCCGGCGTTGGCGATGCGGCACTGCCCGGTGTGGGGGTCGTAGATGGCGTAGAGGCAGGTGGCGATGGAGTGCTCCAGCCCGTGGGTGAGCCGGTCGAGGTGGCGGAGGATCTCGTCCGGGGCCAGGTCGAGGGCGGCGTAGGCGCGGGTGGCGGTGCGGAGTTGTCCCATCGCGGCGGCGGCGTCGATGCCGTTGCCCATGACGTCGCCGATCACGAGGGCGGTCTTGTCCCCGGAAAGCGGGATGACGTCGTACCAGTCGCCGCCGACCTCGTTGGCCGCCTGGGCCGGCTGGTAGAGGCAGGCGGTGGTGAGGCCGGGACGCTCGGGCGGGACGGGCGGCAGCATGCTGCGCTGGAGGGTCTCGGCGGCGGTGCGCACCCGCTGGTGCCAGCGGGCGTTGTCGATGGCGGTGGCGGCCCGGGCGGCCAGCTCGCGGGCGAGCAGGATGTCGTCGGGGCCGAAGGGCGCGGGATTGCGCACCCGCAGGAGGTCGAGGGCACCGAGGGTCTCACCGTGGGCGATGAGCGGTACCGCCAGGTAGGAGTGGGCGCCCGCGCGGGCCAGGGCCTCGGCGGCCCGTGTGTCGCGGGCGATGCGACGCAGGTCCTGCGGTTCGCAGGAGGCCACGAGGACGGGCTGTCCGGTGCGCACGCACCGGGTGATGAGCCGGTCGGGGGCGTAGGCGGCGACCTGGCCGACCGGGTCCGCGACGGTGGTGAGGTCGGTGGGGAAGGCGGAGGCGACGGCGAGCGCCCTGAACAGCTCGGGTCCGTCCGGGGTGCGCGGGTGGCGGCGGTAGGACAGGACCGTGTCCAGGATGTCGACCGCGGCCAGGTCGGCGAGGTCCGGCACGGCGACGTCGGCGAGTTCCCGCGCGGTCCTCTCCACCTCGAGGGTGGTGCCGACGCGGGCGGAGGCGTCCGCGATCAGCGCGAGCCGCCGCCGGGCCTGCTCGGCCTCGGCGGCGGCCAGGTGCCGCTCCGTGATGTCGACGACGGAGGAGGCCACGCCGATCACCCGGCCTCCGGGGCCGTGGATCCGGTAGTACGAGATGGACCAGGCATGGTCGTGATCGGGGTCGGCCCGGGTGCGGCTGACGACGTACTGGTCGATCAGGGGCGTGCCCGTCGCCAGGACCTGACGCAACGCGGACTCGACCCGCTCCACCCCGGGGTGGTGGTGGATGTCGCTGGGACGGCGGCCGATGTGCTCGGCGGCCGGGACACCGTTGATCCGTTCCAGCGCGTGGTTGACCAGCCGGTACCGGAGCTCGGTGTCCAGCAGCGCGAACCCGACCGGAGCCTGGGACACCAGCTGCTCCGACTGCGCGAGCCGCGTCTCCACCGTGTGCAGCGTCGCCTGGTCGACCGCGATCCCCAGCGCGTACACGTCCCCGAGATCGTCCAGCAGCCGCATGTTGCGGAACTCCACCGGCCTCGTCGCGCCGTCGCGGTGCCGCACCGGGAAGACCCCCGCCCAGCTCTGCCCGGTGTCCATCACCTCGGCGAACAGCTCACCGGCCCGGTCCCGGTTCTCCTCACTGAGGAGCAGCCGCGCCGCAGGACTCCCCAGAGCCTCCTCGGCGGAGTACCCGAAGGTCTCGGTGGCCTGCGGGCTCCAGAACACGATCCGGCCATCTGCGTCGAGCACGATCGCGGCGACCTTCAGGAAGTCCAGCAGGCTTCCCGCCGGTTCCCGGCCCGCACCGGCCCCCGCCCCCGCGGCGTCGGAGCCGCCGGGCTCGGGCGGCGCGTGATCGACCATCGCCTGTTCCCTCCGCCTTGGCCCGGTGCGTGGCCCGGCTGCCGCGGGACTTTCCCTCCATGCTGCGCCCCGACCTGATCGTGGGCATCCTGGAGACCGCGATCCGGACCGGCCCGAAGCGCACGGGCCCGGCCACGGTCCGCCGGACACGCCTCGGCCCGCCACGGGCTCGCGGCCCTCACGATTCGTGAGGCCGGTCCATCCATGCGAGGCTATGAGTCGGGAATCCACGGAGATTCCCGCGCGACCGCACCCTGACGGGGAACCCGGACACGCCCCCGCCGGCGCCCTTCCCGCGGGAGCCGCGCGACACCGCCGACACCGCCGGTGCCGGCGTGGCGGGGAGCCCGCGGACGGCACCGCGAGGGCGAAGCCGGGGATCACGGACCCCCGGTGACGACCGGACGCGGTGGAGGCCGGGGCGAGGACGCGCAGGGCGCCGGGACGCCCGGCGAGGTGTCGGCGGCGGGCCGACCGGCGGCGGGCCGACCGACGGCACCGTCCGACGAGCACCGGAAGTTCCCCGTCTCCTCCCTGGAACCGGACGAGTATCGCGAGGTGGGCTATGAGCGGGTGGCTGCCGTTGTCCGCGGCGCCCCGGCTGGCCGTCGCCGTCGTCGCGGGAGCGGTGACCGGTGCGATCGTCGGCGTCCTCACCGACGCCCCCCAAGGCGCTCTGGCGGGGATCGCCGTCACGGAACTGTGCTTCGTCGTGGCGGGATGGTTCGTGGTGTGGCCGATGGACGCCACGGCCACGCATCGCAACGCCCGGCGAGAGCAGTTCCAACCGCGTGCCGAGGAACTCGTCGTCGTCCTGACGGCGGTGGGCGCGCTGGTCGCCATCGTGATGGTGCTCCTGTCGGGCACCGGCGGCGAAGGCCACGCCGCCGCCGCGACGGCGCTCGGCGGCGTCTTCATGGCCTGGGCCGCCGTCCATCTGATGTACGCCACGCGCTACGCGTACGAGTACTACGCCAAGGCGCCGGGCGGGATCGACTTCAACTCCCAGGATCCGCCGGCGTACCGCGACTTCCTCTACTTCAGTTACAACCTCGGCATGACCTGGCAGGTCTCCGACACCAACGTGTCCAGTGCGACGATCCGGTCGATCGTGCTGCGGCACTGCCTGCTGTCCTACGTCTTCGGTACGACCGTCCTGGCGACCACGGTCAACCTCGTGGCCGAGCTGTTCACCGGCTGAAGGACCCGGGTGCGCGGGACGCTCGGCGAGGCCACCCGGTACGACGCTTCGCTTCGACGCCCGAAGTCGCGTGGCGGCTCGCCGGGCGAGCGATGACACTGGGGAAATGAAGCGCCCGGAGGCAGGTGGGGCCATGAACACCGTCGAAGAGTCGATCGAAGTCGCCGTGCCGGTGAGCACGGCCTACAACCAGTGGACACAGTTCAAGAGTTTTCCGCGGTTCATGTCCGCGGTGCGGAGCGTCGAGCAGGTCCGGCCGAATCTCACCCGCTGGGTGATCGGGTTCGGTCCGGTGCGGCACGAGTTCGAGGCCGAGATCGTGGATCAGGTCCCGGACTCGCTCGTCACCTGGCGCGGCCTCGGCCGGCGTGCCGGCCACCGCGGCGAGGTGTCGTTCCGGCCGACGGCGTCGGGCCGTACGGCGGTCCTCGTACGCATCGGCGTCACCCCGCGCGGTGTCGCGGACCGCCTCGTCCACGCCTCCGGGTTCCCGGGCCGGGTGGTCCGCGCCGAGCTCGGCCACTTCAAGGAGTTCATCGAGGGGCTGGGACAGGAGGGCGGGGCATGGCGGGGGACCATCCGCGGCGGACACGTCGAGCACCTGGAGGCGGAGCCCCCCAGGAGCCGGGTCCCCCACTGGCCGGTCGGCTGACCCGGCCACCCGAGAGCAAGAGAGCGAGAGACACCCCCGATGAAGAAGCCACCGCGCCAGGAGCCGGAAGAACACCTGACCGTCACCCCGCCCAAGACGTGGGCGGCCGGCGTGCCGGCGGTGGCCCACGCCCTGGAGTACTCCCTCGACGAGACGTCGGTCAGGCGAACCGGCGTGACGCTGCTGGCCATCAACCAGGTGGGCGGCATCGACTGTCCGGGCTGCGCCTGGGCGGACCCCTCTCCCGGCCACAGGCATCTGAACGAGTACTGCGAGAACGGCGCCAAGCACATCAACGACGAGGCGACGACACGGCGCGTCACGGCTGACTTCTTCCGCCGGCACCCGGTCTCGGAACTGGGCCGGCGGTCCGATCTCTGGCTCAACCAGCAGGGCAGGCTCACCGAGCCGATGGTCAAGCGTCCCGGTGAGGACCACTACGAGCCGATCAGCTGGCACGACGCCATCGGACTGCTGGCGGACGAGCTGAAGGCACTGGACTCCCCCGACGAGGCGGTCTTCTACACCTCGGGCCGGGTCAGCAACGAGGCCGCGTTCGTCCTCCAGCTCTTCGCCAGGGCGTTCGGCACCAACAACCTGCCCGACTGCAGCAACCTGTGCCACGAATCCAGCGGCTTCGCCCTGCACGAGACCCTGGGCACCGGTAAGGGGACGGTGAGCCTGGAGGACATCCACCACGCCGACCTGATCTTCCTGGTCGGACAGAACCCCGGGACCAACCACCCGCGCCAGCTCTCGGCACTGGAGCAGGCCAAGCTGAACGGCGCCCGCATCATCGCGGTGAACACCCTGCCGGAGGCGGGGCTGCTCCGTTTCAAGAACCCGCAGAAGGCTCGCGGGGTGATCGGCCGCGGCGTCCAGATCGCCGACCTGTTCCTGCACATCCGCAGCGGTGGCGACCTCGCGCTGTTCCAGGGCGTGAACCGGCTCCTGCTGGAGGCAGAGGACGCGCGGCCGGGCACGGTGCTCGACCAGGACTTCATCCGCGCCAACACCAGCGGCTTCGAGGAGTTCGCCGAACACGCCCGAGGCGTCGACTGGGACGACGTCCTCACCGCGACGGGACTGACCCGTGACCAGATCGAGAACGTACGGGACGAGGTCCTGCGCAGTGAACGCGTCATCGTCTGCTGGGCCATGGGAGTGACGCAGCAGAGGCACGGCGTCCCCACCATCAGGGAGATCGTGAACTTCCTCCTGCTGCGCGGGAACCTCGGCAAGGCGGGGGCCGGAGCCTGCCCGGTGCGCGGGCACAGCAACGTCCAGGGCGACCGCACGATGGGCGTCTGGGAACAGATGCCGGACTCCTTCCTCGACGCCTTGCGGGACGAGTTCGGTTTCGAACCGCCCCGCGCCCACGGCCTCGACTCGGTGAACTCGATCAAGGCCATGCGCGAGGGCCGGATCAAGGTCTTCCTCGGCGCCGCGGGAAACTTCGTACGGGCGGCCCCGGACAGCGAGGTCACCGAGGACGCCATGCGGAAGTGCCGCCTGACCGCGCACATCTCCACCAAGCTCAACAGGTCCCACACGGTCTGCGGCCGGACCGCGCTCATCCTGCCCGCCCTGGGCCGCACCGAGGTCGACGTCCAGGCCACGGGCGAGCAGTTCGTCACCGTGGAGAACTCGATGAGCGAGGTGCACTCCTCCCACGGCCGTCTGGAACCGGCCTCCAAGGTGCTGCTCAGCGAGGTCGCCATCCTGTGCCGGCTCGCCGACCGGACCCTTGACGGCAGGACCGGAATTCCGTGGAACGAGTTCGAGGCGGACTACGGGACCATCCGTGACCGGATCTCGCGCGTCGTGCCGGGATTCCACCACTTCAACCGGCGGGTGGCCCGCCCCGGCGGCATCCGGCTGCCCAACCCCGTCAACGAAGGGGTCTACCCCACTCCCGTCGGCAAAGCCCTGTTCACCCGCAACGACTGGGAGATGCCCCTGGTCCCCGAAGGCCACCTGCTGCTGCAGACGCTGCGCTCCCACGACCAGTGGAACACCGTCCCCTACACGGACAACGACCGGTACCGGGGGATCCACGGAAGCCGCCACGTGGTCCTGGTGAGCCCCCAGGACGTGTCCCGGCTCGGACTGTCGCGGGGACAGCGGGTTGACCTGGTGAGCGTGTGGGACGGCACCGAACGCCGCGCGAAGGACTTCGAGGTCGTCCCGTACCCGACGACCCCCGGCTGCGCCGCCGCGTACTACCCCGAGACCAACGTCCTGCTGCCGCTGGACAGCGTGGCCGCGACCAGCAACCAGCCGACCGCCAAGAGCATCGTCGTCCGACTGGAGCCCAGAGCCGCCGGCGCGGAATGAGCGGTGGCGCCCAGGACGGCCACGGCACCGGTGCCGGTCGGGGGCGACCCGGACCGGCCGGCCGGCTCAGGCTTCCGGCAGCCGCTCCAGGGCGGCCGCCACATCGGTGCGGCGCGCGACCTCCGTGAGGGCGCGCGCCATGACCGAGCCCGGTTCCCGGGCCGCGACCACGAGCCCGACCGGCACCGCCCGGTCGGGCTCCGTCATGGGCACCGCCCGCATGCCGTGCGGCACGCCGAAGACGTGCAGCCAGGTGTGCGGCACGATGCTGGCCCACCGGCCGGTGCGGACGTGGGCGAAGAGCGCCGCCACCGAGTCGGTCTCGACGCGGGGCGAGGGCCGCGATCCGGCTCCGGCGAACGACTCGTCCAGGATCCGGCGCCCCTGCATGGCCTCGGTCAGCAGGCACAGCGGCAGCCGCGAGGCCTCCGCCCAGGTCGCCGAGGCGCCGGGGGAGAGGCCGTCGGCGGCGTCGACGAGGAGCACGTACCGCTCGTCGTACAGCGGCACCGACCGGAACTCCTCGGGGAGGTCCTGGTGCAGATACGTGATTCCGGCGTCGATCTCGAAGTTCCGCAGGTGCCGCAGGACGTCCTCGGACTGGAGGTCCGCCCTCACCTCGACGGTGGCCAAGGGGTGCGCCGCGCAGAACGGGCCGGTCAGCTGGGCGACGGCCCCGGACGCCGTCGGGACCGCGCCGATCCTCAGCCGGCCGCTCAGCCCGCTGCGCAGGGCGGTGACCTCGCTCCTGAGGGCGTCGCGGTCGGCGAGGATCCGCTGCGCCCGCAGCACGATGCGCTCGCCCTCGGGGGTCAGTCCCTCGTACGTCCGGCCGCGCCGGACCAGCGGCACGTCGAGCTCCTCCTCCAGCTTCCGGACGGCCTCGGAGAGGGCGGGCTGGGAGACGTGGCACGCCTGGGCGGCGCGGGCGAAGTGCCGCTCGCGGGAGAGGGCCACCAGGTACTCGAGTTGACGGAACAGCACCCCACGGGTCTACCCGACCGCGGGTCGGAACGCCAATCCGCGGGGTCGTGTCGACGGACCGGGCGCGTTCAGGCCGTGGCCCGTGGCCCGCGGCGCGAGGCGTTCCTCGCCGGTGTACCCGGTCATCGGCGTGCCGCGGAGGAAGCCGACGAGGGTGAGTCCGCCCATGGTCCGGTCCTCTCCACGGAGCTTCGCCCCGGCGGTGTCGTACGGACGGGCCGGTTGTCCGGCCGGGCGACGCCGGTGCGCCGCGCGACGGGGAGGCGCTCCGGAGAGCGCCCTTCTGCCTCATGGGGTGGCGCGGGACGGTTCCAGACGCACCAGAACGCCCTTGGACGTGGGGCAGTTGCTGATGTCGGCGACGCTGTCCAGCGGCACCAGGACGTTGGTCTCCGGGTAGTACGCCGCCGCCGACCCGCGGCTCGCCGGGTAGGCCACCACCCGGAAGGACTCCGCGCGGCGCTCCCGGCCGTCGTGCCAGACGCCGACCAGGTCCACCAGGTCACGGTCGGCGAGGCCGAGCTCGGCCAGGTCGTCGGGGTTGACCATGACGACCCGGCGGGCGTCGTGGATGCCGCGGTAGCGGTCGTTCGGGGCGTACCAGACGGTGTTCCACTGGTCGTGCGAGCGCAGCGTCTGGAGCAGCAGGTGCCCCGGGGGGACCTCCGGCATCGTGAACGTGTTGCACGTGAAGACGGCCTTGCCGCTCGGGGTGGGGAAGACCCCGTGGTTCACCGGGTTGGGCAGGTGGAAGCCGCCGGGCACGGACACCCGGGCGTCGAAGTCCTCGAAGCCCGGCACGACCCGGGATATCCGGTCGCGTACGGTCCGGTAGTCCCGCTCGAACTCCTCCCAGGGAACGGCGGGTTCGTCGCCCAGCGTGAGCCGGGCGAGCCGGGCGACGATCGCGACCTCGCTGAGCAGGTGGGGCGAGGCCGGCGGGAGCTTGCCCCGCGAGGCGTGGACGTCGCTCATGGAGTCCTCGACGGTGACGAACTGCTCGCCCGTGGCCTGGACGTCCCGGTCGCTGCGGCCGAGCGTCGGCAGGATCAGGGCCGTGTCGCCGCAGACCGTGTGGGAGCGGTTGAGCTTGGTGGAGACGTGCGCGGTGAGCCGGCAGCCCCGCATCGCCTCCTCCGTGACCGCGCTGTCGGGGGCGGCCCGGACGAAGTTCCCGGCGACGCCGAGGAAGACCTTGGCGCGGCCCTCGCGCATCGCCCAGATGCCGTTCACGGCGTCCAGGCCGTGGTGGGCGGGCGGCGTGAAACCGAACTCGCGCCCCAGCGCGTCGAGGAACTCCTGCGGCATCCGCTCCCACACCCCCATCGTGCGGTCGCCCTGGACGTTGCTGTGCCCGCGCACCGGGCACACGCCCGCGCCGGGCCTGCCGATGTTGCCCCGCGCCATCAGGAAGTTGACGATCTCCCGGATCGTGGGCACCCCGTGCTTGTGCTGCGTGACGCCCATCGCCCAGCACACGATGACGCTCCTGCTCGCCAGGACCCGTTCGAAGACCTCCTGGATCTCGCCGCGGTCCAGCCCGGTCGCCGCCAGGATGCCGTCCCACGGGACCTTCCGCGCGTGCTCGGCGAACTCCTCGAAGCCCGTGGTGCGCGCCCGGATGAAGTCGTGGTCGAGGACGGTGCCCGGCGCCGCGTCCTCCGCCTCCAGGAGCAGCCGGTTCAGGGCCTGGAAGAGAGCGAGGTCACCACCGGCCCGGATGTGCAGGAACCGGTCGGCGATCGGCGTGCCGCGCCCCACTATGCCGCGCGCCTTCTGCGGGTGCTTGAAGCGCATCAGACCGGCCTCGGGCAGCGTGTTGACCGCCACGACCTGCCCGCCGTTGCGCTTGGTCTCCTCCAGGGCCGAGAGCATCCGGGGGTGGTTGGTGCCCGGGTTCTGGCCCACGACGAAGACCAGGTCGGCGCGGTGGATGTCGTCGAGGGAGACGCTGCCCTTGCCGATGCCCAGGGTCTCCTGGAGGGCGGACCCGCTGGACTCGTGGCACATGTTGGAGCAGTCCGGCAGATTGTTCGTGCCGTACGCGCGGGCGAGGAGCTGGAGCAGGAACGCGGCCTCGTTGTTCAGCCGGCCCGACACGTAGAACAGGGCCTCGTCGGGCGAGTCCAGGCCCCGCAGCTCCGCGGCGAGCAGGCCGAGCGCCTCGTCCCAGCCGATCGGCTCGTAGTGGGTGGCGCCGGGCCGCTTGACCATCGGCTCGGTCAGCCGCCCCTGCTGGTTGAGCCAGTAGTCGGACCTGCCGCCCAGCTCGGCGATCGAGTGCGCCCGGAAGAAGTCCCGGGTGACGCGCCGCGAGGTGGCCTCGTCGTTGATGTGCTTGGCGCCGTTCTCGCAGTACTCGTTCCTGTGCCGCTCGCCCGGCGCGGGCTCCGGCCACGCGCAGCCCGGACAGTCGATGCCGCCGGCCTGGTTGATGTTCAGCAGCGTCAGCGCGGTACGACGCGGGGATGTCTGGCTCAGCGAGTACTCCAGCGCGTGCGTCACGGCGGGCAGGCCCGTCGCCCAGGTCTTGGGCGGGGTGACCCGCAGATCGTCACTCGGGTCCTCGATGCCGCTCATGCTCTCGTCGCCTCTTCTTCTCGTTCTCGCGTTCTTGTCCCGCGAAATCTCCGCGCGCGCCGCGGAGCAGATTCGACCGCTTCTCGGAAAAAGTCAAAGAGGTGATTTCGATCGACAGACAGGTGCGGCCTATCAGCCGGATAATCACTGGTCACATGGGGTGAAAGGCTTCTTCCGCCGGCTGGATAGGCGGCGCCGATCACATCATCGAAGGTCCCTCTTTGACGTGCCGGAAGAAATCCCGGAGGGTGGTCGGGTGATGAATTCGGCGTCCCGATTCCATTCGTTCCATTCGTTCCATCCTGTTCGTCGGCCGGTTCGGCCGGCGCCGCGACGCCGAGGAAGGGGAAGTGACCTGCCGTGGACCTGCCTCCGTCCCCGCCGGTGGACCGCTTCGACCGGGGCCACACCGATCTGAGGGCCTCCCTCACCGACCGCCGCGACCCGCGCCGCACCTCCCGCGTGCCGGCCGAGGGCCCGGACCGGCCGCCCCGCCCCGGACTCCTCACCGACGAGGTGGCCCGTCCCGTGGACATCGCCGGGCCGCTCGACATGACCGGGGCGGTCGCCCACGCAGTGGCGCGCCCCGCGGCCCCGCTCACGGCCCCCTCCGGCGCCGGTGCCGCTCACGGCACGCCCGCGACCGCCGTCCACGCGCGCGGACGGAGGGACGCGCGGGCCTGTGCCCGGCTGGTCGAGGGCATCGCACACGAGGTGCCGATCCGGACGCACCAGATCCTCGCCGGCGGTGCCGAGGAGCGGGTCGGCGCGTGCTGAGTGCCCGGCGTGCCCTCTCCCCGCGCGGCGCCCTCGCCCTGCAGGGCGTGGACGGCGCCCTGTCCTTCGCCCTGCGCGCCGCGCTCGCCATGGCCCTGCCCGCCGTGCCGATGGCCCTGGCGGGCCATGCCGACCAGGCCGTCCACGCCATGCTGGGCTCCTTCACCACCACCTTCGGCCGGAACCTGCCGTACCCGCGCCGGGCCCGCGTCCTCGCGCTGGTCGCGGTGGCCATGACGGCCTGCGTGGGCGGCGGTTCGCTGCTCGGGGCGTGGGCCGAGCCGCAGCACGGGGGAGCGGGCGCCGTCGCCGTCGTGGCGGCCGTCGCCCTGGTCGCCGGGGCGGCGAAGCTCGCCTGCGACGCCGCCCGCCTCGGCGGACTCGGCGCGGTGCTGCTCCTGTTCTCCTTCGCCGTGGCCGCCAACGGGTCCCCCGGACCGTCCGACGTCCTTCCCCGGACCGCGGCGGCCGCCCTCGGCGCGGTCGTGGCCTGCGTCCTCGCCGTCGCGGGCCGGTTCGTCCATCCGGACCGCCCGCAGCGCCTCGCCGTCGCCGCCGCGCTCCGCGACGTCGCGGCCCTCCTGGACGCGGACGGCCCGGCGGGCGCCGGAGGGAGCGCCCTGCCGGCCGGGCCGGGCCCGCGGGGCCCGTACCACCCGCCCACCGGTCGGGCCCGGTCGGCAGGACGCCCCCGAGGGCCCCTGCGGCACCGGGCGACGGCCGCCGTCCTCCAGGCGTACCGGACGCTCGGCACCCTGCCGCCGACCGCCACCGAGCGGGGCCGACGCGGCGACAGCTGTCTGCGCCTGACCGACCTCGCGTGGTCCCAGCTCGTCGGACCGGCCCGCCGCCCACCGGACGAAACCGCGGCCATGGCACGGAACCTGCGCCGCCAGGCCCGCCTCCTGCTGAGCCGCCGCCTCCGCGCCCCGCGCGTGCTGCCCGAGCTGTCGCTCCCCTCGCTCCCCGACCGGGCACGGACCGCCGCCACCGGCCGATCCGCTTCCGGCACCCGGCCCACCCCCACGAGCCGGCGCGCCGCCGAACTGCGGGCCGCCGAACTGCTGACGGGCCCGCGCCACGACGGCCGCCTCCACCGGGCGGTCCTGTTCGTGCCCGCCCTGCGGATGGTCCTCGGCACCGGCGCGGCGGGCGCGGCGGCCCTGCTCCTCGGCCTCGGCCACGGCTACTGGGCCGCGATCTCCGCCGCGGCCGTGCTGCACTCCGTCAACGTCCGCACGGCGACCGTACGGGCCGTGCAGCGCACCCTGGGGACGGTCGCCGGACTGCTGCTCGCCCTCGCGGTCCTCGCCCTGCACCCCGGTCCCCTGACGCTCGTCCTCGTGATCGTGCTCCTGGAATTCCTGCTCGAGTACGCCGTGGCCCGCAACTACGGCCTCGGCGTCGTCTTCCTGACGCCCCTGGCGCTGCTCCTCACCGCCCTGGAGGCGCCGTCCCCCTCCGGAACGCTCGTCCAGGACCGGGCGCTCGGCAGCCTCCTCGGCATCGTCATCGCGCTCGGCTGCGCGCTGCTCGTCGTCCACGACCGGGCGGCCGTCCGGGTCGACCACGCGCTCGCCGCCTGCACGAAGGCATCGGACCGCGCCGAGCGGGCCCTGGAGGCCCGCTCCGAGGAGCTGTACCCGCTGGTCCAGACGAGGCTCGCGGCGGCCGCGGTGGAGCTGCGCGAGGCCGACGACGCCGCGGCGGGCGAACTCTGGCAGGCGGAGATCGACCCCGTGGAGCCGGCCGCCGCGGAGCACCGGGCCTATCTGCTCCTGGAACGGCTGCTCGCACGGCCGGCCCCGCCGACTCCGCCGGGCTGACGGTGACCCTGACGTGTTTCACGATCGGCCGGAGCACGGCCGCCGTGCGAGCTCCGGAACCCGGCCGGCCTGTCCCGGCCGGTGGCGTCCCGGTCTCCGGAGGACGGCCTCACCTGCGTCGTCGGCACCGCCGCCGAGTGCCGGGACCGGCCCGTCGGCGAACCGCGACCGCGCGCCCCGAGCCGCCCTCGACGGCGCTCGGGAGTGCCGGCAGGACTCGCGTGTCCAGGGGCCCACCTCCGTAGCGGCCCTCCTCGTCCCGTATCAGGCGACGTTCGCCCTGTCGTGGCGGTAGGGTTGCGGCCGGGTGGCGACCTCTTACCAACCACATGAGGGCGATTCATGAACCAGCAGTTGAACCTGGTGACATTGGGTGTCGAGAACTTGAAGGTCAGCCGCCAGTTCTACAGCCACGGCCTGGGCTGGACACCGCTGCTCGATCTGGACGAGATCGTCTTCTACCAGATCGGCAAGGGACTGGCCCTGGCGCTCTTCCCCCTGGCTGACCTCGGCGCCGACACCGGACATCCGGCAACAGCCGGCACGCCCTTCACCCTCGCCCAGAACCTCGACTCGCCCGCCGAAGTCGACGGAGCCGTGCAGCGGGCCCGTGCGGCAGGAGCAACTGTCCTCAAGGAGGCGCAACGCGCGGCGTTCGGTGGTTACCACGGCTACTTTGCCGACCCCGACGGCCACCGCTGGGAGGTGTGCCACAACCCCGGCTGGTCTGTCGCCGACGACGGCACCGTGACCCTGACAGCTGTCGCGGCGGCAGACGCGGAGGATTGACGCCGTTTCAACCCTGCCCACCGTCGAACTGCGCGGGTGGCCGAACGCGTGCGCGTCATCGCGATCGTGCTCGACGACTTCTCGCCGCACCTGACTACGGAAAAAGACACCCGGGTCGGCGGCTGGGCCGCGGCGAACAACGTCGAGTTCGCCTGCACACCGACCAACAGCCCCTGGCTCGACCGGATCGAGTCCCGGTTCACCGCCCTGCGCCACTTCGCCCTCGACGGTACCGACCACCCCGGCCACAAGGCCCGGGGCAGCATGATCCGCCGCTCCATCATCTGGCGGAACGGACACCCTGCGGATGAACGCCTCCGCAGGGTCGTGGCCAGAGCCGACGTCGCCTGACCGGCCGCTACCCGAACGAGCCGTCGGCTCGACCGGCGAAGCTCTCGCGACCGTCGTGCTCGAACCGCACTCGGCCTGGCAGACGTCGCCCGGGTTCTCGCCGTGCCTCCGCGGGCCTCGTCCCGGCGGGAGCCTGCCGCGGACGGGGAGTCGTACGGGCCGACCCACGCGGGCGGGCCGCCGGCCCGGACGGTCCCCGAGGCGTTCTCACCCGCGTCCGCCGCGGATGACCGCCAGGAGCGGTCGGGCGCACGCCTGACCGCCCGGTTCGGGACCTTCGCCGGACGAGGTCGGCGCCGGCCCCTCAGCCGAGCGGGCTCAGGAAGGTGAGGAGGGACTCCTTCTCCTGTATCAGGGGCTGAAGCGCCAGGTTGAAGGGCGGGCCGTAGGGGGCCGCCACGTGCTCCTGGAAGGCGGCCTCGCCCGTGTACGCCTCGAAGATCCAGTACGCCGAGGGGTCGGATTCCTTCGTGTACACCTCGAAGGCGAGGTTGCCGGGCTCTTCGCGGACGCGGGCCGCGTACTCCCGGACCAGCCGGGCGACGCGTTCCTCGTTCCCGGGGCGCACGGTGAACTCGGCCGGCAGCGACTTCTTCTCCATGATTCCGTTTCCTGTTCTGTCGCCGGTCGTCCCGACAGGGCTGGACGGTGCGGAGGCGGTCGGCCGAGGACCGGTGTCCGCCTCCGCACCGTCAGGGGGCCGGGCAGGTGGTCAGCCGCGGTACGACCGCATCTGCCAGACGTCGGCGCTGTCCAGGCGGGCAGTGCCGCCTTCGGCGAACAGCCGGATGCCGTCGCTGTCCGGGCCGGGGAAGATCTGGTCCGTGATCACGGCCTCGCCCCGGCCGCCGAACACCTCGACCGAGGACCAGTCGACCAGGATCCGGAGCTCGATCCTGCCGTTCCTGGGCGTCAGGGGCGCACGCTGGACGCCGGGGAAGTCGCGGTGGAAGTCGACCGCACCCGAACGCGTCCGGTCGACGTACAGCTCCTGGGTCTCCCTGTCGTAGCCGATGACGGTTTCCTGGCCTCGGCCCGTGCGCACCTTGAACCCGAAGCGTTCGGCGCCGGCGAGAGTGAACGTGGCCCGGATGTCGAGGGCCTTGCCGTCCGCCCGTCCCGCTGCCAGCGGAACGGACCCTTCCGCGATGCTGGTGTTCCGCACGCCGGTCAGGGGGCCCCGGAGCGACGCCACGGTGGACACGGGCTGCTGGGTCAGCCGGATCCGGCCGCCGACCGTGCGCAGGGCCATCTCTCGCGGGATGCTCTGCGCGCCGCGCCAGGGGGAGGTCGGGACGTCGTCGCCGTACTGCCAGTTGTTCATCCAGCCGATCATGTGGCGCTTGCCGTCGGGGCTGTCCTCCCAGGAGACGGCGGCGTAGTAGTCCTTGCCGTGGTCGACCCAGTCGGCTCGCTCCAGGCGCGAGCGGGCCGGCCGGTCGGCGGCGACGAAGTGGTCGGCCATGATGTGGCCCCAGCCGGCCGTGTTCATGTCGACGATCTGGATGACGGCCTGCTTGCCCTGGTGGGCGCGGAGGTCGAAGGAGGCCCAGTCCAGGGTTCCGCTGTCCGCGCCGGTCGCGCTGTGGACGACCTCGCCGTCGACGAGGAGGTTGACCGCGGTCTCCGTCGAACGGGGCCGTGCGGGGGTGTCGGACAGCATGACCTGGTCGAGCAGGATGTGGCCCCAGCCGCCGGTGTTCTGGTCGACGACCTCGATGCGCGCGGTCCTGCCGGCGAGGTCGCTCAGGTCCCAGGAGACCCAGTTGAGGGACTCCGAGTCGGTGCCGGTGGCGCTGCGGACCGTCTCTCCGTCGACGACGAGCCGGACGGCGGTGGGCGCGTCGGATCCGGAGGGGTGGTCGCCTCCGCCGACGAGGAGGTTGAGGTGTTTGGCGCTGAGGGTGAACTCCGGTGAGGTGAGGGTGCCCGTGGACGCGTCGCCGCCCAGGAAGGTGTTCACCAGGCCGGTGCCCGCGTGTCCGGACACCGGATGCTGTCCGGGGAGGGTGCCGCGTGCCGGACCGGTGCCGAAGGCGGTGCCGGTGGCGGTCCAGGAGCCGTAGGTGTCCTGCTCGAAGTCGGCGAGGACCTCGCCTGCGGGCGCGGGGGAGGCGCCCGTCACGGAGCCGGGGACATGGGGGTGACGGCCGCCGCCCACCTTGAAGTTGAGATACGGGCTGCTGACGGTGAAGGGCGCGGAGGTGAGGGTGCCGGTCTCGGCGTCGTCGCCGTGGAAGCTGTCGACGAGTCCCCTGCCCTCGAAGCCGTTCGTGCCCGAGGGGTCGGGCGCCGGTGCGGCCGGTCCGCTGCCGAAGGCGGTGCCGGTCGTCCGCCAGTCGCCGTAGCCGGCTCCCTCGAAGTCCTGCATCACCACTCCGGCCGGAGGCGTGTAGGAGCCGTCGTCGTCGGGCGTGAACGTCGTGCCGTCGAAGTCGCCCACGAAGTACTGGGCCGCCGAACCGCCGGCGATGCCACCGGGGTTGATGTTGACGACGAGCACCCACTTGGTGCGCGTGGGATCGCCGTCGACGGGGAGCGGGAACAGGTCCGGACACTCCCAGACGCCGCCCACCGCCCCCTGGGGGCCGAAGTCGCTCAGGTGCGTCCAGGACTTGAGGTCCTTGGAGGAGTAGAAGCGGACCTTGCGCTCGGTGGACAGCGACACCGTCATCAGCCAGCTCTTGGTGGGCGCGTACCACTGGACCTTGGGGTCGCGGAACTCCTTCGACCCGATGTCGAGCACGGGGTTCCCGGCGTACTTGGTCCAGGTGCGGCCGCGGTCGGTGCTGTACGCGAGGGACTGGGCCTGCTTGCCGCTGTCCTTGTGGTGGCTGGTGTAGACGGCCACCATCGCCGGGTTCGTACGGGTTCCGAACCCCGTGGTGTTGTCGTGGTCGACGACGGCACTGCCGGAGAAGACCATCTCCCGGTCGTCGTGGGGGATGGCGAGCGGCAGCTCCTGCCAGCGCACCAGGTCCTTGCTGACGGCGTGTCCCCAGGACATGTCGCCCCAGGTACTGCCGTTCGGGTTGTACTGGTAGAAGAGGTGGTACTCGCCCTGGTACCAGACCAGTCCGTTGGGGTCGTTCAGCCAGTTCTCCGCGGGGCTGAAGTGGAACTGCGGGCGGTACGTCTCCGTGTACGGCCGGCTGTCTTCTGCCGCCGCCCGCGGGGCGACGGCGGTGACGGTGAGGGCGCATGCCGCCACCGCGGCGGCGACGAGGCGCCGCGGGACACGGCGGAGTGCGGGGGCTCGGCTCATGGTTTCTCCTGCACTGTGGGCGTCGTCGTGCCCGCGTCCGCTGCGGTGGGACGACGTCGGGGGATTCGCAGTGCCGGGCGGTGGGGGACGGCCCGGAAACGGGTGTCATCGATGACATATGACAGCGATGACACCCAGTGGGGAGTGATGATGTGCGCGCTCCGGGCCGTACGTCAATGGCCTCGTCCGAGTTCGTCCGGGCCGCCGTTTCAGCCGGCGCCGTGTCCGATCGCGGGTGACGGCTGCGGCAACTGGCCGGCCCACGGCGGGTTCGGCCCGACGACCCCGCAGGTCAGCGCCGCCACCCGAGCGGCGAAAGCGCAGGCGTCGAAGACGTCGTCGACCCGCAGGCCCGTCAGTCGCCCGCCGAGGAGCCCCTTGGCGCCGAGGTGGTGCAGGAAGCCAGCGGTGAAGGAGTCGCCCGCGCCGACGGTGTCGACCACGTCGGTCGAAGGCGTCGGCACGGTGGTGCGCACGCCGTTCAGCGAGGCGACCGCGCCGCGCTCCCCCCGGGTGATCACGACGAGCGGGACGCCCGCCGCGTGCCATGTGTCGCAGGCCCGCTCGATCGTGTGCTCGGGCAGCAGGAGTTCCAGGTCGTCCTCGCTCAGGCGGAGGACGTCCGCGATCGCGCACCAGCGCGGCAGGCGTGCGCGGTAGACCTCGGGCGCGACGAGCAACGGCCGGACGTTCGGGTCGATGGAGATCGTGGCGGTGGCGGAGGCGCGGGCGAGGAAGTCCTCCACGACCGTGCCGCCGGGCTCGCGCACCAGGGCCAGGGAGCCCGAGTGCAGACAGGCCGTGGAGGCCAGGTCGGCAGCGGCGAGTTCCTCGGCCGTCCACTGCCAGTCCGCGGTGCCCCGGGCGTGGAAGGAGTACGCGGCCCGGCCCTGGGCGTCGAGTTCGGCGACCGCCAGTGTGCTGGGCTCGGGCGCGTGGATCGCGGCCGTGAGGTCGACGCCCGAGGCTTCCAGGTGCCCGCGGAACAGGCGCCCGAAAACGTCGTCGGACAGCCGCGCCAGGAAGCGGGCGGGCGTGCCCAGACGGGCGAGCGCCACGGCGGTGTTCGCCGGACCGCCGCCCGGCAGGACCCGCAGGGAAAGCTCGCCCGGAACGGGTGCGGGGACGGTGAAGGCGTCCGCGACGCATTCTCCAAGGACGGTGACCAGAGGCAGGCGCATGGCTCGTTCTCTCCAGGTGGGCAGCGCGGGGAGGCCGCGTCTTCGAGGGGCCTTGAGGAAGCTCACGGAGAGCGGCGCTCTCGGCGTGAGGCGGTACAGGCGGGCGGCGTTGCCGATTTGTGACGGCCGGAAGGCATTGACGTTTCCGGGTGATGGAGTTCATCATCCTCCGCAAGCGGTGTCAACGATGACATCGGTCAACGATGACACCGCTCCGGTGCGTTCGCCAGCAGCAGTTCCTTTGCTCCGCAGCACCTCGATCCACGGCCGTTCCGCCCTCGTTCCGCAGGAGATCAGTCATGCTTCGCAGAAACCGCGCCCTCCGCACCTCCCTCGGATTCACCGCTCTCGCCGCCGTCTCGGCGCTGACCCTGACGGCCTGTGGCTCCGGCGCGCAGGGCGGGACGGGCGGCGGTGACGGGGTCAAGGTCGGGCTGATCACCAAGACGGACACGAACCCGTTCTTCGTGAAGATGAAGGAGGGCGCCGAGCGGGCCGCGAAGGACAACGGCGTCGAACTCGTCAGCGCGGCCGGGAAGTTCGACGGCGACAACGCGGGCCAGGTCACCGCGATCGAGAACATGGTCAACTCCGGGGTCAAGGGCATCCTCATCACGCCCAACGACTCCAGGGCGATCGTCCCCGCCCTAGAGAAGGCACGCGCCAAGGGCGTCATGGTCATCGCCCTCGACAGCCCGACCGAGCCGCAGGACGCCACCGACGCCCTGTTCGCCACCGACAACGTCAAGGCGGGAGAGCTCATCGGCCGTTACGCCAAGGCGGCCATGGCCGGCAAGGAGGCGAAGATCGCCACGCTGGACCTCGCGCCCGGCGTCGCGGTGGGCGTGCAGCGCCACCAGGGCTTCCTCAAGGGCTTCGGCGTCGCGGAGGGCGACCCGTCGATCGTGTGCATGCAGGACACCGGCGGCGACCAGGCCAAGGGCCAGACGGCGATGGAGAACTGCCTCCAGAAGTCCCCGGACATCAACGTCGTCTACACGATCAACGAGCCGGCCGCGCTGGGCGCCTACACCGCGCTCAAGGCCAAGGGCCTGGAGAAGAAGGTCCTCGTCGTGTCCGTCGACGGCGGCTGCACCGGCACGAAGGCCGTCGAGGAGGGCAAGATCGCGGCGACCTCGCAGCAGTACCCGCTCCAGATGGCGTCCCAGGGCGTCAAGGCGGTCGTCGACTTCGCCGAGAACGGCAAGAAGGCGTCCGGCTACACCGACACCGGCGTCACGCTCATCACCGACGCGGCAAAGCCGGGGGTCGACTCCGAGGACACCGCCTACGGCCTGGAGAAGTGCTGGGGCTGAGCCCGGCATCAGGGTGGACCTTCGGCCGTACGGGCCGCTCCCGCGGTCGAACAGCCCGAACCCGCTCTCCCCGTCCGTGAGGCCGGACCACCCGCACCCGGAGGAGGGGCCCTTCGCGGCGGGCGCCGGCGAACGGCCCTCCGCATCCCTCTGACGAACCCCGCTCCGCCGACCACCGACCACCGGCAAGGACCCTCATGACTGCCACACCCCTGCCCTACGACCAGCTGAGAGGACCGACCACGGTCCGCCGGCTGCTCACCACGCCGACCACGGGCCCGCTCGTCGCCCTGCTGCTGGCCTGTGCCTTCTTCTCCCTGACGACCGAGCAGTTCCTCTCCGGCGGCAACTTCTCGCTGATCGTCCAGCAGGTCATGGTCGTGGGCACACTGGCCATCGGCCAGACCCTGATCATCCTCACCGCCGGCATCGACCTGTCCTGCGGCGCCGTCATGGCGTTCGGCAGCATCGTCATCGCCAAGACGGCCGCCGAAACCGGCCTGCCCCCGCTCGTCGCGATCGCCCTCGGTCTGGCCGTGTGCGCGGGCTTCGGCCTGGTCAACGGCCTGTTGGTGCAGCTGATCCCGCTCCCCCCGTTCATCGTCACCCTCGGCATGCTGAACGTGGCCTTCGCCCTGACCCACATCTACTCCGCCGAGCAGACGATCACCGACCTCCCGGGACCGCTGACCGCCCTCGGCGAGACCTTCCCGCTCGGCAACACCGACATCACCTACGGCTCGCTCGTCACCATCGCCCTGTTCCTGATCTTCGCCTACGCGCTGAGCGGCACGTCCTGGGGCCGGCACGTGTACGCGCTGGGCAACAGCCCCGAAGCGGCCCGCCTCAACGGCATCCGCACCTCTCGGCTGACGGTCGGCCTCTACACCCTGGCCGGAGCCGTCTACGGGATCGCCGCGCTGCTCCTGATCTCCCGCACCGGCGTCGGCGACCCGCAGGCCGGACAGACGGACAACCTCGACAGCATCACCGCCGTCGTCCTCGGCGGCACCAGCCTCTTCGGCGGCCGCGGAGCCGTCCTCGGCACCTTCATCGGCGTCCTCATCGTCGGCGTGTTCCGCAACGGCCTCCAGCTGATGGGCGTCGCCTCCATCTACCAGACCCTGATCACCGGCGTCCTGGTGATCCTCGCCGTGACCGTCGACCAGATCTCCCGGAAGAAGGCGCGATGAGCACGTCCGACGCCACGCCCGTGCTCCAGGCCCGCGGCCTGGTCAAGCGGTACGGCCACGTCACCGCCATCGACGGCGCCGACTTCGACCTGCTGCCCGGCGAGGTCCTCGCCGTCATCGGCGACAACGGCGCCGGCAAGACGAGCCTGATCAAGGCCCTCACCGGCGCGATCACCCCCGACGAGGGCGAGATCCGGCTGAACGGCGAACCCATCAGGTTCACCGGACCGCAGAGCGCCCGGCAGCACGGCATCGAAACCGTCTACCAGGACCTGGCCGTCGCCGCCTCCATGGACATCGCGTCCAACATGTTCCTCGGGCGCGAACTCCGCCGGCCGGGCTTCCTCGGCAGCGCGCTGCGCATGCTCGACAAGAAGCGCATGCGCGAGGAGGCGGCCGCCCACATGGCCGACCTCAAGATCGGACTGCGGTCGCTCACCCAGCCGGTGGAGACCCTGTCCGGCGGTCAGCGCCAGGCCGTGGCGGTCGCGCGGGCCGTCGCCTGGGCCAAGAGCGTCGTCGTCATGGACGAGCCCACCGCCGCGCTGGGCGTCAAGGAGTCCGGGCAGGTCCTCGACCTGATCCGCCGCGTCCGCGACAAGGGCATGCCCGTGGTCCTGATCAGCCACAACATGCCGCACGTCTTCGAGATCGCCGACCGCATCCACATCCACCGGCTCGGCCGGCGCGAAGCCCTGATCAAGCCTTCCGACCATTCCATGGCGGAGGTCGTCGCCATCATGACGGGGGCGCTCAGGGTGAACGATGATGGCGGTACGGTCGTTGCCGACGCGGATGCCGCCGAGGCGGCAGGCGTGTCCACCCACTGAGTCACCGCGCGGGCGACGCCGCGCGGGACACAGGACGACCGCACAGCCAGGACAGCGGGCCCGGCCCCCGGCAGGGGCCGGGCCCGGCAGACGCAAGGAACGGTGGTACATGGCCGCGACCCGCCGCCCCACACTGGCCGACGTCGCCAAGGAAGTGGGCGTCAGCGCCAAGACGGTCTCCCGGGTCCTCAACGAGGACGGGCCGAGTTCCCCGGAGACCCGCGAGCGCGTGCTCGCCGCGGTCGCGAAGCTCGGCTTCCAGCCGAACCTGATGGCCCGCAACATCCGTGTCGGGGGCCCCGACACCACCGTCGGCCTGGTCGTACCGGACCTGGGGAACCCTTTCTTCGGAACCGTCGCCGGCGGCATAGAAGACATCGTGCGCAGCCGCGGGCTCACCCTGCTCATGGGCTCGTCGGCCGAGGACCCGGACCGTGAGAAGGCGTTGATCCAGACCTTCCTCGCCCGGCGCGTCAGCATGCTGATGGTCGTCCCCGCGTTCGGAGCCGATCACCGTCACCTCAAGGCAGCGCGTGCGGCAGGGCTGCCGGTGGTCTTCCTCGACCGGCCGGGCGTCGGGCTCTCCGCCGACTGCGTCGTCAGCTCCAACCGGGCCGGCGTCCACGAGGGTGTCTCCCACCTCATCGCCCGCGGCCACCGCCGGATCGGCTTCATCGGAGACCTTCCCGCCAAGCTCTACACCCGGCGTGAACGGCTCGCCGGCTACCGCTCGGCGCTCGCCGAGGCCGGACTGCCCTACGACCGGGCCCTGGTGTCCGGCGCCCACAGCCAGGACGGGGCCGCCGCCGAGACCACGGCGCTGCTGGGCCTGCCGGACCCGCCCACCGCCGTCTTCGCCGGGAACAACATGATGGCCCTCGGCGTCATCGCGCAACTCGCCCGTGCGCGCCGCAAGGACGTCGCCCTGATCACCTTCGACGACCTCCCGCTCGCCGAGACCCTCGAACCCGCCCTGACCGTCGTCGCCCAGGACCCCGCGACCATCGGCGAGACAGCGGCCAGGACCGCGCTCGCCCGCCTGGACGGCGACCGCGGTCGCGTCCGCACCCTCATGGTCCCCACCCGTCTGGTGATCCGCGGCTCCAGCGAACTGCTCCCGCGTCCCGCCGAGCCGGCGACAGCCAGGAACCGAGCAGCACGCCCCTGAGCCTTTCCGGCCCGACGGCGCCGGCCGTGCGCCGGACGGACCGGTGGAACGGCGAAGCGCCTGGTGGACGGGGTCTCGACCAGGATCGCCGCCCCCTGGCGTCGTCGACGCGCTCGTCGCCGCCTGCCGTCAGCTCACGGACTGTGAGGCCGGCAGCCCGGAGGCGGGCTGCCGGCCTCGTGCGTCTGCTCCGCGGTCGCCGTCCGCTCCCCAAATGTGAACGTCCGGGCGCAACGCTCCGCGGTCAGCACCGAACCAGCGCCGGAGAGGTCGGCACCGGTGTCGACGGGGGAGTTCGGGTCAGCACGGGAACGAGTGGTGCTTGACCCTCTGAGGACCTCCGTGCCGAGCACGTGGGTGCCTTGAGCGGTGGATGCCGGCCCTCGTCATCAGGACCGCTTCGTCACCGGTGTCGCCGATGAGGCCCGGGTGCCGCGACGTGTCCTGCACGACCATGTCCGCGCCGGCACCTCGCGCATCGGCCCTATGGATTGTTAGCGCTCACATCGGTGAGGTGTGGCGTTGTGGGCCTCTCCCGTGTCGATACGCAGCCGTGAGCACGGAGAAGGGAGGTGATCGTGGCCCGTCCCGCGGAAGACGTCCGCCCGCCGACGATGGCCGACGTCGCACGGGAGGCGGGGGTCTCCCACCAGACCGTCTCCCGGGTGCTGAGCGGTCACCCCGACGTGCGCGCGGCCACCCGCGAGCAGGTCACCGTGGCCATCGAGCGGCTCGGCTACCGCCGCGACTCCGCCGCCCGCGCCCTGGTGACGCGCCGCACGAGGACGCTGGGCGTCATCGCCGTCAACACCGCCCTGTACGGCCCCGCCGGCACCCTGACCGGTCTGGAGGAGGCGGCGCGGGAGGAGGGCCGCCTCGTCTCGACCTCCTGGTGGACCACGTGGACCACATCGAGGGCCGGGCCAGGAAGGCCGAGCACCTGCTCGTCGAACCGCAGCTCATCATGCGGGCGAGCACCCGCCCGTCGGGCGGGGCCTGACGCGGAGGGCGGCTCTCTCGGCACCGCGATCCGGCCGGCCGTCGGAGGCGGGCTTCTGCCTGCGGCGGCCGCGTGCGCTCCGGCGCCTGGCTGCGCGTCGGGCCCTGTGCGGCGGGGCGCGCGTGCCAGGGCCGTACGCGTGAGGCCGCATGTGTCGGGATCATGACGTCGGCCGGGCCGCCCCCCGTGAAGCTCCTCTGCGGAGTGGCCGCCCTGTCTGTGCCCGTCGATCCCCCACCTCCCGCACAGCCAGGGGGCCAGAGCCCCTGGGACTGCCCGCGCGTGTTCAGGTGAGCGCTCACTTAGAGGACCCGGTTTCTCGACCAATGTTCGGCAGAACTGCACGCGACTCTTGCCCAGTTCGATTGTGAGCGTTAACAATCAGAGGGAACCCCGACCCCGCGCAAGACGAGAGAGACGCATCGTGAGCCCCCACGTCCCGTCCGGTCCCGAGACCCGGCACCACCCCGAGGCACGCACCATCGGAGTCGGCTTCGGCCCCCTCTCCGGGCGCGCCGCCGTGGCCAGGGTCCGGGACGGCGCCGAACTCGGTTCGTCGGCGCACGAGTACCGCCACGCCGTCATCGACGAGGACACCACCGTCCGTGGGTTCACGCGCGAGTTGCGCTGGAACCAGGCGTACCACCGACTGGCGCAGAGCCTGTGACCGCCCCCGCCGCCCCCATCAGGACGGAGTCCGCCG
>NZ_JBEZUZ010000072.1:0-41961 GCF_040636735.1 Streptomyces sp. NPDC035033
CTCCAGGGCATCCGCACCACCGCCGAGGACCGCGGCGACCCCCGGCGCCCACGACGCGGCCGTGCTGCGGGGGCTCCGGGCCCGCCTGGCGGCGCGCCTCACCCGTCGAGGCACGCCAGGAAGTCCCGTACGGCCGTCCTGACCTCCCCGGCCGTCCACTCCAGGCCCGCGGCCGCCACCGTCACCTCGGTGACGGCGGTCCCCGGCGGGCCGCCCGCGCCCGGGGCGGACCAGCGGCGGAAGAGACAGACCCCGGTCCGCTCGGTCTGGGCGAGGGAGGCCGCGGTCAGGACGTCCGGCTCGTACGGGAGCCACACCTGGAACTGGTGGGTGTGCGGCACCTCCGGACGCACCCGGAACCAGCCGGGCCCGCCCCGCGCCGCCAGCGCCTCGCGCAGCGCCGCGGCCACCACGCGCGCGTGGGCCACGTACGACGGCAGCCGGGGCAGCTCGGTGTCCAGGCCGCGCAGGGCCGCGAGCGCCACCGGGTACTGCTGGAAGAGCCGCCCCCCGTACCGGTGCAGCCAGACCCGGGCCTCCGCCACCAGGTCCTCGGGCCCGGCGAGCGCGGCCCCGGACATCCCGTCGAGGGACTTGTAGAACGACACGTAGACGCTGTCCGCGAGCCCGGCGATCTCCGCGAGCGGGCGGCCGAAACGCGTCGGGCACTCCCACAGCCGGGCGCCGTCGAAGTGGACCACGGCGTCCCGCTCCCGGGCCGCCTCCACCGTCGCGGTCAGCTCCTCCCAGGAGGGCAGCACGAAGCCCGCGTCGCGCAGCGGCAGCTCCAGCATCAGCGTCCCGAAGGGCTCCGGGTGGTCCCGCACCTCCTCGGCCGTCGGCAGCCGGGGCGCGTCGGTCGGGTGGACCGTCCGCAGCCCCGACACGGCCGCCAGGGCGCCGCCCTCGTGGAGCTCGGGGTGGGCGAGCGGGTGGAGCGCGACGACCGGGCTGCCGGTCCGCCCGGCCCAGCAGCGCAGCGCCACCTGCTGGGCCATGGTGCCGGTGGGGAAGAAGACGGCGGCGGGCATGCCCAGCTCGGCGGCGACCCGCTCCTCCAGGGCCTCCACGAGGCCGTCGCCGTACACGTCGGGGGCCTCGTCCGCGAGGCCCGCCTCCTCCGCCCACGCCAGGAGCTCGCGCAGCCGGCCGCCGGCCGTGCCGTCCACGGACGGGCGCCACAGCGAGCGGGTGGCACCGCCCCACACCCGGGCCCGGTACCGACGTGCCGCGTCCTCGTCGAGCGTCTCCGCGGCGGCCCCGCCGGCCGTCTCGCCGGGCGTCCGCGGTGGCGGCTGATCCTTGTCCATGGCGAGATCATCACACCACCGCCCGCACCCGCGCCCGTGACGGTTCGGGCGGCCGGGGGAGGGACGAAACGCTGGCGTAGCATGACCAGAAATCGTCCGGTACCCGCCGAGGACTGGAACGGAAGGCCGCACCCACCGTGAACGCACCAGCAGCGCCCGAGCCCCGGGCCGAGGACCGGCCCGCCCGGCTCACCGTCGGAGTCGTCGGCGCCGGCCGCGTCGGCCCCGCCCTCGCGGCCTCCCTCCGGCTCGCCGGGCACCGCCCCGTCGCCGTCTCCGCCGTCTCCGACGCCTCCCGGCGCCGGGCCGCCGAGCTGCTGCCGGAGGTGCCGGTGGTGGAGCCCGCGCGCGTGCTCGCCCTCGCCGACCTGGTCCTGCTCACCGTCCCGGACGATGCCCTGCCGGGCCTCGTCGAAGGACTCGCCGGGACCGGCGCCGTCCGGCCGGGACAGCTGATCGTCCACACCTCGGGGCGGTACGGGGCACGGGTCCTGGACCCGGCCCGCCGCGCGGGCGCGCTCCCGCTGGCCCTGCACCCGGCGATGACCTTCACCGGCACCGCCGTCGACGTGCAGCGGCTGGCCGGCTGCTCCTTCGGGGTGACCGCGCCGGAGGAGCTGCGGCTCGCCGCCGAGGCGCTGGTCATCGAGATGGGCGGGGAGCCCGAGTGGATCGCGGAGGAGGCCCGGCCGCTGTACCACGCGGCCCTCGCCCTCGGCGCGAACCACCTGGTCACCCTGGTGGCCCAGTCGATGGAGCTGCTCCGCACGGCCGGGGTGGCCGCCCCGGACCGGATGCTCGGCCCCCTCCTGGGCGCCGCCCTGGACAACGCGCTGCGGTCCGGCGACGCGGCCCTGACCGGCCCCGTCGCGCGCGGCGACGCCGGCACGGTCGCCGCCCACGTGGCCGAGCTCCGCAAGCACGCGCCCGGAACCGTCGCCGGCTATCTGGCGATGGCCCGCACCACCGCCGACCGGGCGCTCGCGCACGGCCTGCTCAAGCCCGAGCTGGCCCAGGACCTGCTGGGCGTCCTCGCCGCCGACACCGACACCACCGGCCCCGCCGACGGGCCCCGAGGAGACGAGCGATGAGCCTGTTCGACCGGAAGAGCCCCGCGCGGGCGGAGCTGGTCCCCACCGTGGAGGACCTGGAGTACGTGCGGTCCCACTTCGGCGGCCGGCCGGGCGAGAACGCCGTCGTCATGACCATGGGCGCCCTCCACGAGGGCCACGCCACCCTGATCCGGGCCGCCCGCGAGCGGGTCGGCGCGGGCGGCTTCGTCGTCGTCACCGTCTTCGTCAACCCGCTCCAGTTCGGGGAGGGCGAGGACCTCGACCGCTACCCGCGCACCCTCGACGCCGATCTGGAGCTGGCCTCCGCCGCCGGCGCCGACGCCGTCTTCGCCCCGGCCGTCGACGAGGTCTACCCCGGCGGCCGGCCCCAGGTCCGGATCACCGCCGGCCCCATGGGCGACCGCCTGGAGGGCGCCTCCCGGCCCGGCCACTTCGACGGCGTCCTCACCGTCGTCGCCAAGCTGCTCCACCTCACCCGGCCCGACCTGGCCTTCTTCGGCCAGAAGGACGCCCAGCAGCTGGCCGTCATCCGCCGCATGGTGACGGACCTCAACTTCCCGGTGGAGGTCGTCGGCGTCCCGACGGTCCGCGAGACCGACGGCCTCGCCCTGTCCAGCCGCAACCGCTACCTGTCGCCCGGCGAGCGGCGCACCGCGCTCGCCCTGTCCCGGGCCCTGTTCGCCGCCCGCGACCGGCTCGCCGCCCAGGAGGCGCTGCACGCGCGCGCGCTCGCCCTGCCCGGCGCCCAGGAGCGGGCCGAGACCCGGGCCGAGGCGCTGTCCCGGATCGGCGAGGCACGGGCCGCCGCCGACGCCCACGCGGTCGCGCAGGCCGCCGAGGGCGGCGGCGCCGACGCCGTGCGGGCCGCGGCCCGGGCGGTCCTGGACGAGGCCGCGAAGGCCGAGCCGCCGCTGGTCCTCGACTACCTGGCCCTGATCGACCCGGCCGACTTCACCGAGGTCGGGGACGCCCACCGGGGCGAGGCGATCCTCGCGGTCGCCGCGCGCGTGGGCACCACCCGGCTGATCGACAACATCCCGCTGACCTTCGGAGCCACCCAGGGAGCCGCCTCGTGACCGGAATACGGCTGCACGCCCCCGAGCCGGGCTGGGCCATCGACGCGGACGTCGTCGTGGTCGGTTCCGGCGTCGCCGGACTGACGGTCGCCCTGCGCTGCAGCGCCGCCGGGCTCCGTACCGTCGTCGTCACCAAGGCGAACCTGGACGACGGCTCCACGCGCTGGGCCCAGGGCGGCATCGCCGCCGCGCTCGGCGAGGGCGACACCCCGGAGCAGCACCTCGACGACACCCTCGTCGCCGGCGCCGGGCTCTGCGACGAGCCGGCCGTCCGCCTCCTCGTCACCGAGGGCCCGGACGCCGTCCGCCGCCTGATGGCCACCGGCGCCGACTTCGACCGCACCGCCGACGGCGAGATCGCCCTCACCCGCGAGGGCGGCCACCACCGCCGGCGGATCGCCCACGCGGGCGGCGACGCCACCGGGGCGGAGATCTCCCGGGCCCTGGTCGAGGCGATCCGCGCGCAGGGGGTCCGCACCATCGAGCACGCGCTCGTCCTCGACCTCCTCAAGGACGAGGAGGGCCGGACGGCGGGCGTCACCCTGCACGTCATGGGCGAGGGGCAGCACGACGGCGTCGGCGCCGTCCGCGCCCCCGCCGTGGTCCTCGCCACCGGCGGCATGGGCCAGGTCTTCTCCGCCACCACCAACCCGTCCGTCTCCACCGGCGACGGCGTCGCCCTCGCGCTGCGCGCCGGGGCCGAGGTCTCCGACCTGGAGTTCGTGCAGTTCCACCCGACCGTGCTCTTCCTCGGCGCCGGCGCGGAGGGCCAGCAGCCGCTGGTCTCCGAGGCGGTCCGCGGCGAGGGCGCCCACCTGGTGGACGCGGACGGCGTCCGCTTCATGCTCGGACAGCACGAGCTGGCCGAGCTGGCGCCCCGGGACGTCGTCGCCAAGGCGATCACCCGCCGCATGGGGGAGCAGGGCGCCGAGCACATGTACCTGGACGCCCGGCACTTCGGCGCCGAGATGTGGGAGCACCGCTTCCCGACGATCCTGGCCGCCTGCCGGGCGCACGGCATCGACCCGGTCACCGACCCGATCCCGGTCGCCCCGGCCGCCCACTACGCCTCCGGCGGCGTCCGCACCGACCTGCGCGGCCGCACCACCGTCCCCGGCCTGTACGCGTGCGGCGAGGTCGCCTGCACCGGCGTGCACGGCGCCAACCGGCTGGCCTCGAACTCGCTCCTGGAGGGCCTGGTCTTCGCCGAGCGGATCGCCGCGGACCTCGCCGAGCACGGCCCGCACCGCGAGGGCGCGCCCCGGACGGAGGCCGAGCCGACGGTCCTGGCGCTGCTCCCGCCCGAGGCCCGCCGGGAGATCCAGCGGATCATGACCCGGTACGCGGGCGTGCTGCGGTCGGCCGCGAGCCTGACGGCCGCCGCCGACGCCCTCGAAGCGCTCCGGGAGGGTGCCGAGGAGGAGCGCAAGGCCGCCGTGCCGGGCGTCGACGCCTGGGAGACCACCAACCTGCTCTGCGTGGCCCGGGTCCTGGCCGCGGCCGCCCTGGCGCGCGAGGAGACCCGCGGCTGCCACTGGCGCGAGGACCGCCCGGACCGGGACGACGAGCGGTGGCGGCGCCACCTGGTCGTCCGCCTCACGCCCGACCGCAGGCCGGTGGTGCGCACCACCGAGACCGCGGACTTTCCGCCCGTAACCCCCGAAGCCCCCAGGGAGCAGCAGCCGTGAGCACGCCCGAGGAAGCCCGTCCCGAGCCCGTGGACGTCCCTCTCATCCAGATCAGCGCCTCCGGGGAGGCCGACGGCGGCTGCGGCGACGGCTGCGGCTGCGGCGAGGAGTACGAGTGCGGGCTCGACCCCGCGCTCGCCCAGCTCCTCGCCGACGCCGGCCTCGACCCCGTCCAGGTCGAGGACATCGCCCACCTGGCGATCGCCGAGGACCTCGACGGCGGGGTGGACGTGACGACCGTGGCGACCGTCCCCGAGGACGCCGTCGCGACCGCCGACTTCGTGGCCCGGGAGGCCGGCACGGTCGCCGGACTGCGGGTGGCCGAGGCGGTCCTGTCGATCGTCTGCACCGACGAGTTCGAGGTCGAGCGGCACCGCGAGGACGGCGAGCGCGTCGAGCCCGGCGACCTGCTGCTCAGCGTCACCGCCCGGACCCGTGACCTGCTCACCGGCGAGCGCAGCGCGCTGAACATCCTGTGCCGGCTCTCCGGCATCGCCACCGCCACGCGCGCGTGGGCGGACGCCCTGGAGGGCACGAAGGCCAAGGTCCGCGACACCCGCAAGACGACGCCGGGCCTGCGCGCCCTGGAGAAGTACGCGGTCCGCTGCGGCGGCGGCGTCAACCACCGGATGTCGCTCTCGGACGCGGCGCTGGTGAAGGACAACCACGTGGTGGCGGCCGGCGGTGTCGCCGAGGCGTTCCAGGCGGTCCGGGAGGCGTTCCCGGAGGTGCCGATCGAGGTCGAGGTCGACACCCTGCACCAGGTCCGCGAGGTGCTGGACGCGGGCGCCGACCTGATCCTGCTGGACAACTTCACCCCGGACGAGACCGAGGAGGCCGTGGCCCTGGTCGCCGGCCGCGCGGTCCTGGAGTCCTCCGGCCGGCTGACCCTGGAGAACGCGGCGGCGTACGCGGCGACCGGCGTGGACTACCTGGCGGTCGGCGGCCTCACGCACTCCTCCCCGATCCTCGACATCGGCCTGGACCTGCGCGAGGTGCGCGGCTGATGCTGCTCACCATCAACGTCGGCAACACGCACACGGTCCTCGGGCTCTTCGACGGCGAGGAGATCGTCGAGCACTGGCGGGTCTCCACGGATCCCAGCAGGACCGCCGACGAGATGGCGGTCCTGCTCCAGGGCCTGATGGGCATGCACCCCCTGCTCGGCGCCGAGCTGAGCGACGGCATCGAGGGGATCGCGATCTGCGCGACGGTCCCCTCGGTGCTGCACGAGCTGCGCGAGGTGACCCGGCGCTACTACGGGGACGTGCCGGCGGTCCTCGTGGGACCCGGCGTGAAGACGGGCGTGCCCATCCTCACGGACAACCCGAAGGAGGTCGGCGCGGACCGCGTGGTCAACGCGGTCGCGGCGGTGGAGCTCTACGGCGGCCCCGCGATCGTGGTCGACTTCGGCACCGCGACGACCTTCGAGGCGGTCACCGCGCGCGGCGAGTACGCGGGCGGCGCGATCGCCCCGGGGATCGAGATCTCGGTCGAGGCGCTCGGCGTGAAGGGCGCGATGCTCCGCAAGGTCGAGCTGGTCCGGCCGCGCAGCGTGATCGGGAAGAACACGGTGGAGGCGATGCAGTCGGGCGTCGTCTTCGGTTACGCGGGCCAGGTCGACGGCGTGGTCGCGCGGATGAAGCGGGAGCTGGTCGGGCCGGACGGCGACCCCTCGGACGTCACGGTGATCGCGACGGGCGGGCTGGCGCCGGTGGTCCTCGGGGACGCGAAGGAGATCGACGAGCACGAGCCCTGGCTGACCCTGATCGGGCTGCGGCTGGTGTACGAGCGGAACGTCTCCCGCATGTGACCGCGGATGATCACGTGCGACCGATCGTGATCATCCGTCGTACGTGATCTCGGGGGCGGGAATCCGCAGGTGAGGGGGGCCGGAGGCCGACGCGCCGGATGATCGCTAAGCGAAAATTGTCCGATTAGCGCGTATCGTCGGCCCATGCCCACGCCATACGGAACCCGCGGCGGCATGGCGTTCAGCGCGGACGAGCTGCGTGTGCTCCGCCGTGCCCTCGCCAACGCCCTCCACCCCGCCCCCCTCCCGGAGGAGGACGTCCGCGACGCCCTCCGCCTGGCCGATTCCGTGGACGAGGCCGTGCGCGAGGCCGGCCGGCTGCGCGCCTTCCTCCTCGACGACCTGGCCCGCTACCGCGAGGCCCTCCCCGGCTCGCTCGGCGGCTACCTGGAGCTCCTGGAGGGCGCCCTGGCCGACGGCTACGACCCCGGCGCCGACGACCTCGCCGCCCTGCGGGCCCTGCGCGGCAACCCCGCCGCCGCCCGGCTGCTCGCCCGCTGCCAGGCCCTCGCCGAGCGTTCCGTGCGCGCCCGCCTCGCCCGGGTCTCCGGCACCGCCGCCCCGGCGGCCGCCTCCCGGGCCCGGCTGCTCGCCCTGCCCGGCGGCCGCGCGGCCGGGGAGCCCCGCCCCAAGCCGTCGACCCCCGCGCCGGCCGAGCGCCCGGTGCCCAAACCCTCCGAGGTCTTCCCGCCGCGCCGCCGCCCCGTACCCCCGCCCCCGCCCGAGGAGCGGGCCGCGGGCTAGCTACCCTGGTCGCCATGGACTACGTATCCGCGCTTTTGCCCCCCGTCGTGATGGCTGCGTTCTTCATCGCCCTGATCGTCGTGATCGTCAAGACGCAGGGCGGCCCCAACAAGGCCAAGGAGGACGCGGCGGTCGACGAGGCCCTCGCCCGCGCGGAGGCCACCCGCCAGGCGGACGGCTCCTCCTCGTAGGACCCCCGGCACCCGAAGGGCGCACGACCGTCACGGTCGTGCGCCCTTTTTGTCGAGTTCGGTCCCTCAATGGCCCTTATCTCCCGCTTCTCCCACTAGGGTGAAGCCGTGCCCCGTCCCTTGGGAGAACTCGAAGACGCCGTCATGACGCGCATCTGGCAATGGAACCGCCCGGTGACCGTCCGGGAAGTCCTGGAAGACCTCCAGCAGGAACGCTCCATCGCCTACACCACCGTCATGACCGTCCTCGACAATCTCCATCAGAAGGGCTGGGTGCGCAGGGAAGTCGAAGGCCGCGCCTATCGATATACGGCGGTCTCCACCCGCGCCGCCTACTCGGCCGCACTGATGAACGAAGCCTGGGCGCAGAGCGACAACCCGGCGGCCGCCCTGGTCGCCTTCTTCGGGATGATGTCCCCGGAACAGCGCGAGTCCCTGAACGACGCCATCCGGATCGTCCAGCGCGACAACCCGCTTCCCCCCGCGCCGGAGGAGGGCGGAGAAGAACCGGCGGCCTCCTAGCGGTACCGTCCCCCCATGTCGAAAGCCGTCACCGTACGCCGCGCCCGCACCTCCGACGTCGCCGCCGTCCGGCGCCTGGTCGACCCCTACGCGCGCCGCGGCATCCTCCTCGACAAGGCCACGGTGACCCTTTACGAGGACATCCAGGAGTTCTGGGTCGCGGAACGCGACGAGGACGCCGAGGTCGTCGGAGTCGGCGCCCTGCACGTCATGTGGGAAGACCTCGCGGAAGTCCGCACACTCGCCGTCGATCCCGAGTTCAAGGGCGCCGGCGTCGGTCATCGGCTGCTCACCAAGTTGTTGGAGACCGCCCGCTGGCTCGGCGTCCGCCGGGTTTTCTGTCTCACCTTCGAAGTGGACTTCTTCGCGAAGCACGGCTTCGTCGAGATCGGCGAGACCCCGGTCGACGGAGATGTCTACAGCGAGCTCCTCCGTTCCTATGACGAGGGCGTCGCCGAGTTCCTCGGTCTCGAACGAGTGAAGCCGAACACCTTGGGCAACAGCCGGATGCTTCTGCACCTCTGACCGGAAGCCCGGGGGGAACCCGGGCGGAACCCTATGTCCGAATCGCGCACGTTTCCCGCGTTGCCGGGCTTCCGAACCTCTGCCAGGGGTTTGTGTTTTTCAGGGAAAAGCGGTTTCCTTTCCGCGTACTGCATTTTCGATGAAAGGAAATCCGGTGGCACAGAAGGTTCAGGTCCTTCTTGTCGACGACCTCGACGGCGTCGAAGCGGACGAGACCGTGACGTTCGCGCTGGACGGCAAGACCTACGAGATCGACCTCACCACCGCCAACGCGGAAAAGCTCCGTGGCCTGCTCGAGCCGTACACCACGAACGGGCGCCGCACCGGCGGCCGCACCACCACGGGCCGCGGAAAGGGCCGTGTCGCCGCCGCCGGCAGCCCGGACACGGCGAAGATCCGCGCCTGGGCCAAGGAGAACGGCTACGAGGTCAACGACCGCGGCCGCGTCCCCGCGCACGTGAAGGCGGCCTACGAGGACGCGAACCGCTGAGGCGTCCCCCGCTGAGCCGCCGGCCCGCCGGCACCCGCGCTCAGCAGTCGCAGCCGATGGCACTCCACCGCGGCCGCGGCCACCAGACGCGTCAGACACGGGGCCCCCGCACGGCCCCACGGCCCGGACCGCGGAGCCGGCAGCGAGGCCTCCACCTCGCGCCCCGGCTCGGGGGCCCGCAGCCACACGGCGGCGCCCGGCGCGCCGGATCCGTCCCGGCCCGGAGGCAGGGGAGCGGTCATCCGGCCGTCGGCGCCCAGCACCGCGAGATCCAGTGAGATCCCGCCCCACTCCAGCCACTCCAGCAGGCCGGGGAGCTCCTCCGCGCTCCCCGCGGCCACCAGGAGCCGCATGCGGCGCCCCATCAGGGCCACCGGCCCCGTCGCCGCGCCCACCCGGCGCAGCACCCTCCGGCCGGCCTCCGCGGGCAGCTCCAGCACGTCGAAGCGGAGCCCCGTCACCAGCTGCACCGGCGGGCCCGGCACCGTCGCCCAGCCGAGCTCCCGCTCGTACCAGAGCGCGAGCTCCCCGCCGCCGTCGATCGGCGACCGGGGGAGCGGGACGGTGAAGGGCATGCCCGGGGAACTCCCGCGGGGCGGAGGAGGTTACGGCCCCGGGCGCGACCGGTGACGTAACGTTCCGGTCCGGGGACCCGAGGTGTCCGGGAATGGGGTGTACGAGTGCATTCGACGCCGCAATGTTGTTCGCTGGTAGCGGAGGGACCCCGGGTGCGCCGCATGGAGTGTCGGACCCTACGGGTAAGACATTCCTAGTGGAGAGGGGTGACTCGCCGGCCCGAGCCGTCTCACGTTCGCCATCGGCGTACTCAAGGCGGGGGTAACCGCTTGGCCTGCGGGAACATCGTCTCGCACCATCGAGTTGGAGCATTTGTCGGCTGTTCGGCAGCGGGCCACCCCACGGACAAGGGGGTGATCCGGACGGATGTCGGCAGTTGGAATGAGCGGTCCCCGCTTGCGGGACTAAGCTGCGGAAGGACAGGGAGGGGATCGACCCCTAACTGACTGACCGCTCTGAGGAGCGATTAACGATGTTCGAGAGGTTCACCGACCGCGCGCGGCGGGTTGTCGTCCTGGCTCAGGAAGAAGCCCGGATGCTCAACCACAACTACATCGGCACCGAGCACATCCTTCTGGGCCTTATCCACGAGGGTGAGGGTGTCGCCGCTAAGGCCCTGGAGAGCCTCGGGATTTCGCTCGAGGCGGTCCGCCAGCAGGTTGAGGAGATCATCGGACAGGGGCAGCAGGCCCCGTCCGGGCACATCCCCTTCACCCCGCGTGCCAAGAAGGTCCTGGAGCTGTCGCTCCGCGAGGCCCTCCAGCTCGGCCACAACTACATCGGCACGGAGCACATCCTGCTCGGCCTGATCCGCGAGGGCGAGGGCGTCGCCGCCCAGGTCCTCGTGAAGCTGGGCGCCGATCTCAACCGGGTCCGGCAGCAGGTGATCCAGCTGCTCTCCGGCTACCAGGGCAAGGAAGCCGCCACCGCCGGCGGCCCTGCCGAGGGCACCCCCTCGACGTCCCTGGTCCTCGACCAGTTCGGCCGCAACCTCACCCAGGCGGCCCGCGAGTCCAAGCTCGACCCGGTCATCGGGCGCGAGAAGGAGATCGAGCGGGTCATGCAGGTGCTGTCCCGCCGCACCAAGAACAACCCGGTCCTCATCGGCGAGCCCGGCGTCGGCAAGACCGCCGTCGTCGAGGGCCTGGCGCAGGCCATCGTCAAGGGCGAGGTGCCCGAGACCCTCAAGGACAAGCACCTCTACACCCTGGACCTCGGCGCGCTGGTCGCCGGCTCCCGCTACCGCGGTGACTTCGAGGAGCGCCTGAAGAAGGTCCTCAAGGAGATCCGCACCCGCGGCGACATCATCCTGTTCATCGACGAGCTCCACACCCTGGTGGGTGCGGGCGCCGCCGAGGGCGCGATCGACGCCGCCAGCATCCTCAAGCCGATGCTGGCCCGCGGCGAGCTCCAGACCATCGGTGCCACCACGCTCGACGAGTACCGCAAGTACCTGGAGAAGGACGCCGCCCTGGAGCGCCGCTTCCAGCCCATCCAGGTCGCCGAGCCGTCGCTGCCGCACACCATCGAGATCCTCAAGGGTCTGCGCGACCGGTACGAGGCGCACCACCGCGTCTCCATCACCGACGAGGCCCTCGTCCAGGCCGCGACCCTGGCCGACCGGTACATCTCGGACCGCTTCCTCCCGGACAAGGCGATCGACCTGATCGACGAGGCCGGCTCCCGGATGCGCATCCGCCGGATGACCGCGCCGCCGGACCTCCGCGAGTTCGACGAGAAGATCGCCGGCGTCCGCCGCGACAAGGAGTCCGCGATCGACTCGCAGGACTTCGAGAAGGCCGCGTCCCTGCGCGACAAGGAGAAGCAGCTCCTCGCCGCGAAGGCCAAGCGGGAGAAGGAGTGGAAGGCCGGCGACATGGACGTCGTCGCCGAGGTCGACGGCGAGCTGATCGCCGAGGTCCTCGCGACCGCCACCGGCATCCCGGTCTTCAAGCTGACCGAGGAGGAGTCCTCGCGTCTGCTCCGCATGGAGGACGAGCTCCACAAGCGCGTCATCGGCCAGAAGGACGCCGTCATCGGCCTCTCGCGGGCGATCCGCCGCACGCGCGCCGGCCTGAAGGACCCGAAGCGTCCCGGTGGCTCGTTCATCTTCGCCGGTCCGTCCGGTGTCGGTAAGACCGAGCTGTCCAAGGCGCTCGCCGAATTCCTCTTCGGCGACGAGGACGCGATGATCTCCCTCGACATGTCGGAGTTCAGCGAGAAGCACACGGTTTCCCGTCTCTTCGGTTCGCCGCCCGGATACGTCGGCTACGAAGAGGGCGGCCAGCTCACCGAGAAGGTGCGCCGCAAGCCGTTCTCCGTCGTCCTCTTCGACGAGGTCGAGAAGGCCCACCCCGATATCTTCAATTCCCTGCTCCAGATCCTGGAGGACGGTCGCCTGACCGACTCCCAGGGCCGGGTCGTGGACTTCAAGAACACGGTCATCATCATGACGACCAACCTCGGGACCAGGGACATCTCGAAGGGCTTCAACCTGGGCTTCGCCGCCCAGGGCGACACGAAGTCCAACTACGAGCGGATGAAGGCGAAGGTCAGCGAGGAGCTGAAGCAGCACTTCCGCCCCGAGTTCCTCAACCGCGTGGACGACATCATCGTCTTCCCGCAGCTGACCCAGGACGACATCCTCCAGATCGTCGACCTGATGATCGGCCGCGTGGACGAGCGCCTCAAGGACCGGGACATGGGCATCGAGCTCTCCCAGACCGCGAAGGAGCTCCTGGCGAAGAAGGGCTACGACCCGGTCCTGGGCGCGCGCCCGCTCCGCCGGACGATCCAGCGCGAGATCGAGGACACCCTCTCCGAGAAGATCCTCTTCGGCGACCTCCGCCCCGGCCACATCGTGGTCGTGGACACGGAGGGCGAGGGCGAGGAGCGCAAGTTCACCTTCCGCGGCGAGGAGAAGTCGGCCCTCCCGGACGCGCCTCCGGTCGCGGCGGGCGAGTCGGGCGGCCCGAACCTCTCGAAGGACGCGTGACGCACGCGCTGAGCGTGGAGCGGTCTTAAGGGGCGGTCCCGGAACCATCAGGTTCCGGGACCGCCCCTTTCCAGCGCCCCAGGACCTCGACGTGCGGGGGGAGGTGCTCGGCGCCTGCCAGCGGCACGTGGAGGGCGACCACCTCCCGCAGGCCGGGAAAGACCCGGGCCAGGGGGGTTCCGGCGTGGACCGAGCCGAGGTGGAGGGTCGTCACCGAGGGCAGGGCGAGCCCTTCCGGGCAGGTGGCGATGACGTCCGGCTCCACGGCCAGGGACTCCAGGCGGCCCAGGCCGGCCAGTGCCCGCCAGTACTCCTCGTACCGGGGGGTCGGCCACCACACCGAGAGGTGGCGCAGGTCCGGGTAGCGGCGGAGTCCGGCGAGGTCGTCGTCGGGGAGGAAGCTGAAGTACAGCTCGCGCAGGGGCGCCGCCGGCAGATCGGCCAGCTTCCACGTCAGGCCGTCCGGCAGGAGGAGGGAGAGCGTTTCGAGGTTCTCCTGCCGGCTCAGGGCGGCGGGGAAGGCGTGCCCGGCGCCCCGGGTGACGATCAGCGCCTTGAGGTCGCAGCGGTCCAGCAGCGCCGCCACGCGCTCGTCCCCCACCCGCTCGCCGATCTCCAGGCGGCGCGGGGCGATCCCGAGCCGGAGCAGTTCGTCCGCCTGCTCGTCGTCGGAGGCGAGGTACCGCAGGTCCGCGGGGTTCAGCCGGGCGATGACCTCCTCCGCGTACGGGCGGGTGTCGAAGCGCTTCCAGGCCCAGACGAGCTGGGCCCGGACGTCCAGGGACGGGTGGTCGGCGAAGCGCGTCAGGTACAGGATCGCCGCGTCGCCCGGGATGTGGCTCGCGGCGATCACCGCCATCTCCGCCGCTTCGTCGTCCAGCCCCTCCGGGCCGGGCAGCAGGTCGAGGGCCATGCCGTCGGCCGCCGCCAGTTCCCGGGCCTCGTGCGGCGTGCGCGGCGGGACGATCCTCTCCGTACGCCGCAGGATCTCCGCACGGATCTCCGGAGCGACTTCCGTCGCGTGTCCGAGGGCGGTGGCCGCCAGCAGCACCAGGCGCAGGCGGGTGCGGCGCGTGGCGGCCGCGTCCGCCGCCGTCAGCAGTTCCCGCAGGATCTCCGCCGCCTCGCGGGGGCGGGCGTGGCCGACGGCCATGCGGATGACGTCCTCCCAGCGGTCGTCCGCCGCGTGGCGGACGAGGACGCCGATGTCCCAGTGGTCGACCAGGGCCTTGGCCGCCAGGTAGTCCTGGAAGGTGCGGTGGACGAAGTCGACCGTGTCGGCGGTGGGCTCGCGGAGGAGGCCGCTGCGGTGGAGGAGGTGGGTGAAGACCTGGTCCGGGGTGTGGTCCGTGAGGCCCATCGCCGGGAGGGCCTCGGTGACCAGGGACCGCGCGTGGGCGCGGTCCATGACGAGGCGGTCGTTGAGCGTCAGCCAGTACGCCAGGCGCTGGACGAGCTGGATCTGGGGCGCCTCGTCCAGGTCCACGCCGTAGGGCGCGCCCATGCCGCGCTCGCGGTCGCGGCGGGCGAGGAGCAGGGAGAGGGCCGCGTCGTAGAGGGGCTTGCGGCCGCGGGGGAGGTAGCCGCGGCGGTCGTGGTGGAGGGCGCAGATCAGGCCGCACATGAGGGGGTTCGTCGCCAGCTGGGCCACGTGTTCCGTGGTGCGGAGGGAGTCCAGGAGCCGCTGTTCGTACGGTGCCGCCGAGGGGCCCGCCGCGCGGTGCCAGCGGCGGACGAAGGTGGTGACCTCGGCGGGGGACATCGGCGCGAGGGTCAGCTCGGTGAAGCCGTCGCGGGCCAGCCAGTCGTCGCGTACGGCGGTGGGGCGGGAGGTCACGAGCCAGCGGTTGCCCTCCCCGTACGCGTCGAGCAGCCCGCGCAGCCACTCGCGGGCCCGGCCGCGCTCGGCCTCGGGGATCTCGTCGATGCCGTCGACGAGGACCAGGCCCCGGCCGGCGGCCAGCACGCGGTCGGCCCAGCCGTCGGGCGGGGTGAGCGGGCAGCCGGCGGCGGAGAGGAAGCGCCCGGCGTCGGGGAGCCGCTCGCCGTGGCGGGTGAGGGTCCGCAGGGGGAGGACGAGGGGGACGCGACCGTACAGGTACGCCATCCCGTCCACGGGGTCCGCCGCGCAGGCGGCGACCGTCAGCCACTGGACGAGGGTCGTCTTGCCGGAGCCGGCCTGGCCCCGGAGCAGGATCCGGTCGTGGGCCGCGAGGGCGAGGTCGGCGCGGAGGGAGGCGTACGGCCGGTGGCCGGCGTGTTCCTGGTGGTCGCGGTGGGGGCCGCGGTCCTCGCCCGCCGCCTCCAGGGAGAGGTAGGCCACGTCGAGGGGCCACTCCGCCGCCGCGTCGCGCAGGTCGAGGCCGTAGATCGTCAGCCGGCCGTGCTTCTTCGCCAGGTGTGCCAGGTAGCGGCGTTCGAAGGCGGCGTCCTCGGCGAGCGGGCCGGGGTGCGCCGCCGCCATCGCGTCGAGCTTCGCGGAGATCCGGGCCTGGCCGCGGGTCTGTTCCACGAGGGTGCGGGCGACGAAGGAGGGGCGCTGGGTGAAGAACTCCAGGATGTGGCGGCAGGCCGCCTCGGTGATGGTCTCCAGGTGGAGGACCGCGTCCGCGGAGAGGCCGTCGGGGGCGGGCGCGGCGGCGCGCAGCCGCCGGGCGAGGGCGCGGTGGCCGAGGTGGACGGCCTGGGCGTCGTCCATGTCGAGGTCGCCGAGGGCCAGCAGGTTCGCGGCGAGCGCGTCGGTGACGGCCTCGGTCTCGTCGGCGGGGAAGGGGGCCTCGCCGGGGCCCTCGACGGTCCGCGCGACCAGTGTCGCGGCCAGTTTCCGGACGTCCTTCTCGGTGAGGGTGCGCTTCTCGCCGCGGAAGGAGAGGAGCGAGGCGAGCCGTACGGGCCGCTCGGCGCCGGTGAGGCCGGCCCCGGGGACGTCCCGGGCCAGCAGTTTCCTCAGCAGCGGGCCGATGGCGGCCGACGCGAGCCGGGTGCCGATGAGTGCCGGTTCCATGCCTGTCCCCCCGTACGTCCCCGATGCGGTCAGCCTAGTGCGGGACGGCCCGCGGAGGGCCGCGATCGCGTGACCCAGGTCCCATCGGCGGGGGCCGCGCGGTGACAAGGCGCACAGGGGTTTCGAGGGGTACTAGTCGGGATCGTAGGTTTATAACGGACTATTCGGGACGTTCACGAGTCAACCACCGGGACCTCGGTCCCGAACCGCCCGAATCGGGCGTCGCACCGCCTTTCCGGGCTTTCCCAGCCCGGTCGACGTGCGGCTAAACCTGGAAACTTCAGGCGTTATGTCCGTTTTCGCGAGCGGCTCACCCGGGTGTCAAGGGCCGTATTCCGGTGGAGATCGCTACGACCTTCTGTCGTAGATGGGGTGTTTTGGGATGACCTGGGTGGCGGGTTACCAAGGAACGGCCAGCCCGGCGCAACGCACCGATCGCGTCGGGTCCCGTTCTGTCCGGAGGTCTTCCCCCGTATGTCGAAGCGCGTCATGAACCCCGCCGTCCGCACCGCCGCCGTCGCCCTCGCCACCGCGGGTCTGGGAGCGTCGCTGGTGGCCGGAGCCGGGTCCGCCTTCGCCGCCGAGAGCAAGGCCGCTCCGGTCGCCGGCACCGTGGCCGCCGCCGTCGAGGCGCAGGCCGAGACCCAGGCCAAGGTCGCCGCCCAGGTCAAGGCCGTCGCCCAGGCGAAGGCCGCGGCGAAGAAGGCCGCCGCCAAGCCGGTCGCCGCGAAGAAGGCGAAGGGCTGGGTCAAGCCGGTCACCTCGTACACCCTCACCGCCAGCTACAACCAGGGCGGCGCCATGTGGGCCCACAAGCACTCCGGCCAGGACTTCGCCGTCCCGGTCGGCACCCCGGTCAAGGCCGCCGGCGCCGGCACCGTCGTGAAGGCCGGCCCGAACGGCGGCGGCGACGGCCCCGCGTACGGCAACGCCATCGTCGTGAAGCACGCCAACGGCACGTACTCGCAGTACGCCCACCTGTCGAAGATCAAGGTCCACGTCGGCCAGAAGGTCGCCGCCGGCCAGCGGATCGCCCTCTCGGGCAACACCGGCAACTCCTCCGGCCCGCACCTGCACTTCGAGATCCGCACGACCCCGAACTACGGCTCCGCCGTCAACCCGGCCGCCTTCCTGCGGACCCACGGCGTGACCATCTGACGCCGACGCGCGTCAGGCCCGCTGGGCCTGCTCGATCAGATCGAGGGCGACCCCGAGGACGGCTTCCTGCCGCTCCTCGGGGTCGTCCTCGTCGTTCTGCATGAAGAACGTGCCCGCGTGCAGGGTGAAGACCGCGCTCATGGCGCGGACCCGGTCCTTCAGCGGGGCCTCGGGTTCCTGGACGAACTCGTAGAGCGCGAGCAGCCGCTCCTTGAAGGTGAGGCCGATGCTGAGCTCGCGCACGGTCGCCTGGTTCTCGTGCATGAAGCGGAAGAGGGGGGTCGCGGCGAGCAGGCAGGTCTGGTAGCGGCGCAGGATCTCCCGCTTGGTCTCCAGGGTGCGCGGCTGCTCGGCGGCCCAGACGAGCAGCTCGTCCATCGGGCGCGTCAGGTCCTGGAAGATCCCGATGATGATGTCTTCCTTGGTCTTGAAGTGGTAGTACAGCGCGGCCTTGGTGACGTCGAGGCGTTCCGCGATCTCCCGGAGCGAGGTCTTCTCGTAGCCCTGCTCGGCGAAGAGTTCGAGGGCCACGTCCTGGATGCGCTGCCGGGTGTTGCCTCGGGCCATGGCTGTTCACTCCCACTTTCCACAAAACTTACTTGACGACCGGCAAGTGACGCGCCTACCGTCCCCAGTGTAGTAACTAGCCGGGCGGCAAGTAAGGGGACGGCCATGACGGGCACCGCACCGACCAGCACGAAACAGACCCGGGAGGAGCCGGAGCCGCCGCGCAGCGTGCGCGTGGTCCTCCTCGCCCTCATGATCGCGATGCTCCTCGCGATGCTGGACAACATGATCATCGGTACCGCGATGCCGACGATCGTCGGTGAGCTCGGGGGCCTGGAGCACCTCTCCTGGGTCGTCACCGCCTACACCCTGGCCACCGCCGCCTCCACCCCGATCTGGGGCAAGCTCGGCGACATGTACGGCCGCAAGGGCGTCTTCCTCACCTCGATCGTGATCTTCCTGATCGGTTCGGCGCTCAGCGGCATGGCCCAGGACATGGGCCAGCTCATCGGCTTCCGGACCGTCCAGGGCCTCGGCGCCGGCGGCCTCATGGTCGGCGTGATGGCGATCATCGGCGACCTGATCCCGCCCCGGGAGCGCGGCAAGTACCAGGGCATGATGGCCGGCGTCATGGCCCTCGCCATGATCGGCGGCCCGCTGGTCGGCGGCACCATCACCGACCACTGGGGCTGGCGCTGGTCCTTCTACATCAACCTGCCGCTGGGCGCCGTCGCCCTCGCCATGGTCACCGCCGTCCTCCACCTGCCGACGAAGCGGCGGGCGGCCGGCACCCGCATCGACTTCCTCGGCGCCGCGCTGCTGACCGTCGGCATCACCGCGATCGTCCTCGTCACCACCTGGGGCGGCACCGAGTACGCCTGGGGCTCGGCCACCATCGTCGGCCTCGCCGCCGGCGGCGCGCTCGCCCTCGCCGCCTTCCTGTACGTGGAGACCCGCGCGAGCGACCCGATCATGCCGCTGCACATCTTCCGCAGCCGCAACTTCACCCTGATGTCCCTGATCGGCTTCATCACCGGCTTCGTGATGTTCGGCGCGGTCCTCTACCTGCCGATCTTCCAGCAGTCGGTGCAGGGCGCCTCGGCCACCAACTCCGGCCTGCTGCTCCTGCCGATGCTGCTGTCGATGATGGTCGTCTCGCTGTTCGTCGGCCGCTTCACCACCAGCACCGGCAAGTACAGGGCCTTCCCCATCGCGGGCGGCGCCCTGATGACCGCGGGCCTGTTCCTGCTCTCCACGATGGACACCGGCACCTCCCGCCTCGTCTCCGGGGTCTGGATGGCCGTCCTCGGCGCCGGCATGGGCTTCCTGATGCAGATCACCATGCTCGTCGCGCAGAACAGCGTCGAGATGAAGGACATGGGCGTGGCCTCCAGCTCCACCACCCTCTTCCGGACCCTCGGCTCCTCCTTCGGCGTCGCCGTCATGGGCGCGCTCTTCACCGGCCGGGTCCAGGACGAGATGGCCGCCGGCGGCGGCTCCGCCGTCACCGAGCGGACCGCCCAGCTCGACGCCGCGAGCCTGGCCCGGCTGCCGGAGGCGCTGCGCGAGGCCTACCAGCACGCGGTCGCGGCCGGCACCCACTCCGCCTTCCTCGTCGGCGCGGCGGTCGCGGTCCTCGGCTTCGTCCTCGCCTTCCTCGTCAAGGAGGTGGCGCTGCGCGGCGCGGGACCGGCGGCCGCCGAGGAGCCGGCCGGGGCGGCGAAGGTCGCCGAGACGGTCTGAGCCCCGGAGCCCGGAGCCCCGGAGCCCTGGAGCTCCGGATTCCCGGATTCCCGATTCCCGGAGCCCCGGATTCCCGGGCGACCCGGCCCCCGCCGTCCCTCCGGGGACGGCGGGGGCCGTTGTCGGTGCCGCGTGCGACGCTTCCGTACGTGGAGACCAACACCCCCGAGGGGGCGCGGCAGGCCCTGCTCCGCCGGCTGCGGCTCGCCAAGGACGTCATGGACCGCGACTGGGCCGGCCCGCTCGACCTGGAGGCGGTGGCCGGCCGCGCCGGCTACTCGCGGTTCCACTTCGTCCGCGCCTTCAAGGCGGCCTACGGGGAGACGCCGGGCCAGTACCTCTCGCGCCGCCGCGTCGAGCGCGCCGAGGAGATGCTGCGCACGGCCGACCTGACCGTCACCGAGATCTGCTGCCTGGTCGGCTTCAGCAGCCTCGGCACCTTCTCCGCCCGCTTCAAGCGGCAGACCGGCCTCACCCCGACCGAGTACCGCGCCCGGCACGCGGGGCGCGGGGCCGCCCTCATACCCGGCTGCTTCGCCCTGCTGTACGCGGGTGCCTTCCCGGGCCGGGCGGAGAGCAATCGCGAAGAAGCGGGCTGAGCGGGCCCCTGCCTACCGTGGACGCATGATCAAGGGACTGGGCATCACGACCGTCTGGACGCTCGACCAGGAGCGGACCAGGAAGTTCTTCACCGAGAAGCTGGGCTTCGAGGTGCGCACCGACCTCGCCATGGGACCCATGCGCTGGGTCACCGTCGGCGCCAAGGACCAACCGGACGTCGAGCTGGCCCTGATGAGCCCCGACGGGCCCGCCATGGACGAGGAGTCCGCGACCGCCCTGAAGACGCTCGTCAGCAAGGGCGTCCTGGGCGCCGGGGCCTTCCGCACCGACGACTGCCGGGGCGACTACGAGGCGTTCCGGGCGAAGGGGGTGGAGTTCGTCCAGGAGCCGCAGGAGCGGCCGTACGGCATCGAGGCGATCTTCCGCGACGACAACGGCAACTGGTACTCGCTGACCCAGCGCAACGAGGAGCTGGACTTCTCCAAGGACTTCGGGGCGCCCCGGGAGAAGTGACGGGTCCCGCCGCCGGCGGGCGCCGGTCGGCCCGGGAAGGCGCCGGTCGGCCCGGGAAGGCGCCGGTCGGTCCGGCGGGCGCCGGTCAGTCCGGCAGGCGCAGGATCGGGAAGCTGCCCGTGTTGGTCGGCGCGTGGTCCGGCAGCCACAGCACCGCCACCGCGCCGCCGACGCCCTCCGGCGCGCCCTCCGAGGCCACGTTCCGGAAGGTCAGCCGGGCGCCGAGGACCCGCGCCTGGCCGGCCGCGATCGTCAGGCCCAGGCCGTGCCCCTGGCCCGCGCGGTCGCTCGTGCCCGTACGGAAGCGGCTCGGGCCCTCGCGGAGCAGCGCCTCCGGGAAGCCCGGGCCGTGGTCCCGTACGCGGACCACCCGGCCCTCGACGGTGACCTCCACCGGGCCCCTGCCGTGCTTGGCCGCGTTGGCCAGCAGGTTGCCGAGGATCCGCTCCAGGCGGCGCGGGTCGGTCGACACCCAGGACTCGTGCACCACCCGGACCTCCGCGTCCGGGAACATCGACCGCACCCGCCGCTCCACGAACTCGCCGAGCGCGATCTCCTGGAGCTCGGCCCGCTCCGAGGCCCCGTCGAGCCGGGCCACCTCCAGCACGTCCTCGACCAGCGTCCGCATCGCCTGCGCCCGGTCCCGCACCAGCTCGGTCGGGCGGCCGGGCGGCAGCAGCTCGGCCGCCGTGAGCAGCCCGGTCACCGGGGTGCGCAGCTCGTGCGCGATGTCCGCGGTGACCCGCCGCTCGGCCTCGATCCGCTCGTTGAGCGCGTCGGTGAGCGAGTCGATCGCCCACGCGAGGTCGTCGGTCTCGTCCCGCACGACCCCGCCGACGGCGTCCCGGACCCGGACGTCCCCGTTGCCCTGGGCGACCCGCCCGGCCGCCGCCGCGGCCTTCCGCAGCCGCCGGGAGAGCTGCCCGCCGACGAGGATGCCGAGCGCGGCCCCGCCGAACACCACCGAGACCGAGCCGATGACCAGCGCCCGGTCGAGGTCCTTCATGATCGTGGCGCTGCGGTCGGCGAAGGGGATGTGGAGGGAGAGCACGTCGCCGTTGGCCAGCGGCACCGCCGCCCACACGTCCGGCGGCCCGCCGTGCCGGTGCTCCTGCACGTACGTGCCCCGCCGCTGGTCGCGCATCAGCTCGTCGAGCTGGTCCGGCAGCGCCGGGTCGTTGAGCTTCGCGCCGAAGCGCGGTTCCTTCGGCTTCGAGGTCTCGTACAGGCGCTGGGCGAAGAGCAGGCGCTCCATCTGCACCTCGCGCGCGTTGTCCAGCATCGAGATCCGCGCGGCGTTGTGCACGACCACGCTGAGGGTGACCGCGATCAGCGCGCCGACCCCCGCGATGGCCAGGGCGATCTTCCAGCGGACGCCGGTGCGGAGCGGAAGCGCTCTCACCGATCAGCCCCTGAGCTTGTAGCCGAAGCCGCGGACCGTCTCGATCCGGTCCTGGCCGATCTTGGCCCGCAGCCGCTGGACGTGCACGTCGACGACCCGGGTGTCGCCGCCCCAGCCGTAGTCCCAGACCCGCTCCAGGAGCTTGTCGCGGGAGAGCACGGTGTTCGGCGCGGACGAGAACTCCAGGAGCAGCCGCATCTCGGTCGGCGTCAGCGCCACCGGCGCGCCGCCCCGGCGCACCTCCATGCCCTCGGTGTCGACCTCCAGGTCGCCGTCGCCGAAGACCAGCGGGCCGCCGTCGCCGCCCGGCTCCTCCGCCCCGTCGCCCGCCCCGTGGCCGGCGGCGTGCCCGAAGCGGCGCAGCACGGCCCGGATGCGGGCCATGAGCACGGAGCCGTCGAAGGGCTTGGTCACGTAGTCGTCCGCCCCGGCCTCCAGGCCGAGGACGACGTCGATGGAGTCGGCGCGCGCCGACAGCATGATCACCGGGACGGTCGACTCGTCGCGGATCCGGCGGCACAGGCTCACCCCGTCCATGCCCGGCAGCATCACGTCGAGCAGCGCGATGTCCGGCCGGTGGGCGCGGAAGGCGTCGAGGCCGGAGAGCCCGTCGGGCATCGCGGTGACGCGGAAGCCGTCCCGCTCCAGGGCGAGCTGGGTGGCCTCACGGATGACGTCGTCGTCCTCGACGAACAGGACATGGGTCTCGGCCATCGTGCGGTCCTTCGGTGGGGATGGGGTGGGGGACGGGGAGCGTGGAGGGGGCGGTGCGGAGCGGGAGCGGAGGGCGCCGGGGGTCAGCCGGCGGCCGACGGGCTCGGCACCGGCTCCGGCGCCTCGGTGGCCCCGTCGCCCTCGCCGACGGCCTGGCTGTACTCGTTGTGCACCCAGTCGTGCTGGACGAACCGGTTCCCCGACCAGCGGTACGTGAGCACGTCCTCGCCCGACGGGTACGCGACCGGGTCGTCCTCCGCGTAGATCTGCTTCGTCACGATCAGGTCGCCGCGGTCGATCGTGCCGTACACGGCCGCGTCCTCGGACATGAACACGTTCTCGTAGCCGGCGGCCGCGGCCGTGTCGGCGGCGGCGCTCCCGCCGGCCTGCCTGCGGTAGACGTACGTCCCGATTCCGACCGCGTCTCCGCAGGTCATCACGTTGACGACGACGTCCGGCGCCGCACCGTCGGTGAGATTGCCGTACGAGGCGTCCACCGGGTAGGCGTCGGCCGCGCAGGGCTTCAGGTCGGCCTTCACCCGGGCGCCGATCTTCGGGTCGCTCTTGAGGAGCGCGACCGGGTCCACCCGCTCGGCCGCCTTCGCCGAACCGGAGGCCGCGGCGGGCGGGGTCGGGGCGCCGGCCGCCGTCGCGTCGGCGCGGGCCGCGCCCTCGTCGCGCGAACCCGTGCCGCCCGTGGAACAGGCGGCCACGAACAGGCCGAGGGCGGCGAGCCCGGCCACCGCCGTGACGCCCGCCGCCTTGGTGCCGGCTCCCCGGGGCGCCCCGCCCCGGGTCCCGCCGGTCCCGCCGGCGCCGTCATCGGGCCGGTGGCCGGTTCTGCCGTCGTCGACGTCGCCGTCGTCTACGCCGCGCACCGCTCGCGCCCTCCCTCGTCACCTCGCACGGCCGCCGCAGCCGACCGCTGTCCACCGGTCCGCTCCACGGGCCGCCCCAGGGCGAGGGCGTTCAGGTCGCGGCTCTCCAGCTCCTGACGGAGCCGGGCGAGCGCGCGGTGGAGCGTGGACTTCACGGTACCCGTCGACATGCCCAGCGCCGCCGCGGTCTCCTCCGTGCTCATCTGCTCCCAGTGCCGCAGCACCACGACGCTGCGCTGCTTGGGCGCCAGCACCTTCAGGACGTCCATGAGCAGGGCCCGGTCTGCGTGCTGCTCCGTCGCGTCCTCCACGCTCGCGTCCGGAAGCTGCTCGGTGGGAACCTCCTCCAGCCGGCGCGCCCGCCACCACTCCGTCCGCGTGTTGATCATGACCCGGCGCAGGTACGCGTCGGCCAGCGACTTGTCCGCGATCCCGTCCCACCGGCCGTACGTCCGGACCAGGGCCGTCTGCAGCAGGTCCTGCGCGTCGACCGGGTCCGGGACGAGCCGGCGGGCGCTGCGCAGCAGCGCGTCCTGCCGCGTGCGGACGTACTCCTCGAAGTCGAGCACCTCGCCCTGGCTCATCCCAGCCGCCTCCACATCCCCGTGACCTGCTTGTTCTCCGTGTCGACGACGACGCTACGGAGCGGTTGTCACGGGGTTGTGCGGGGCAGCCGTCGGTGGGCGCACGGCTGTCCATCGGTTGTGTAACAGCCGGGATATCGGATCTTGGATCCAATGTCCGGGATCCAATGTCCGGGATCCAGCGCCCAACGTCCGGGGCCAATGTCCACGGTCTCGGATCCAAGATCTCGGATCCCATGTCCACGGTCTCGGATCCAAGATCTCGGATCCCATGTCCACGGTCTCGGATCCAAGATCCCGGATCCCATGTCCACGGTTCCGGATCCAAGATCCCGGATCCAATGTCCACGGTCTCGGATCCAAGATCCCGGATCCCATGTCCACGGTCCCGGGTCCACGATCCCGGATCCGATGTCCGGGACCCAGGATCTTGGATCCAGAATCCCGGACATCGGATCCCATCGCCTCAGGTCAGCGGGAGCCGGTACCGCCCACCGTCCAGCGGCTCCACCAGCCCGTCCGAGACCAGGCCGTCGAGGGCGCGGCCGCGCTGGACGGGTTCGTCCCAGACGGCGTCGAGCGCGGACTGGGGGACGGGGCCGGGGGCGTCGCGGAGGACGGCGAGGAGCCGGCCGCGGACCTGGCGGTCGGTGCCGGCGTAGGTCTGGCCGCGCCGCGGCGGGCCGTCGTGGGCGGGCTTGCCGGAGAGCAGCCAGGCGCACCGGTCGGTGATCGGACAGCGCGCGCAGTCCTCGTTCTTCGCCGTGCAGACCAGGGCGCCCAGCTCCATCGAGGCGGCGGCCCAGCGGGCCGCGGTGCCCTCGTCGTCGGGGAGGAGGGCGCGGGCGAGCCGCCGCTCGGCGGCGGTGGTGGCGTTCGGCGGGTACTGGACGCCGCTCGCCGCGCGGGCGAGGACCCGGCGCACGTTGGTGTCGAGAACCGCGTGGCGCTGCCCGAAGGCGAAGGAGGCGACGGCCGCGGCGGTGTACTCGCCGATGCCGGGGAGGGCGAGGAGCTGCCCGTGGTCGCTCGGCACCTCGCCCCGGTGCCGGTCCCTTATCGCCACGGCCGCCGCGTGCAGGCGCAGGGCCCGGCGCGGGTAGCCGAGCCGGCCCCAGGCACGGACGGCCTCGCCGGGCGGCTCGGCGGCCAGGTCGGCCGGGCGGGGCCAGCGCGCCAGCCACTGCTCGTACACGGGGAGCACCCGGACGACGGGGGTCTGCTGGAGCATGAACTCGCTGACCATGACGCCCCAGGCACCGGCCTCGGGGCGGCGCCAGGGAAGGTCGCGGGCGTGCCGGTCGAACCAGGCGAGGACCGGTCCGTGCAGCTCGTCCGGCGCGACGGCCGGACCCGGGCCGGCGTCCGCGGCGGCGCGCGCCGCCGCGGACGGGGTCGTACCGGAGCGCGCCGCGGACGGGGACGCGCCGGAGGGGAGGGACGGGGAGGCGGGGGCATCGATGGAAGTCATGGCACCTCCGATCCTGGCACGTCCGGGGAGTGATCAGTACGCGCCGTGACGTGCCCGCGAGCGGCGCACGGGGCGCGCGGAGGTGTGTGCCGGGGTCGCGGGACCCTGCCCCGCGCACCACACGACCGCCGCGCTCCGGCTGGAACGGGCCGTCTCGACCAGCGCGCGCACCGGCTTCCGCCCGGCCCGCATGACCACGAGGGCGACGAGGCCGCCGACCAGCAGGCCCGCGGTCACGTCGTGCGGGTAGTGGACGCCGACGAAGACGCGGGAGGAGGCCATGAGGATCGCCATGGGCACGGTCAGCCAGACGATCCCGCGCCAGGAGAGGGCGAGCGCGACGGCGGCGGCGCCGGCGATGGCCGAGTGGTTGCTGGGGAAGGACCAGTCGCCGTACACGGGGCAGTCGATGAGCGCGGCCGGTGCCCCCGCGACGGCGCGGCACGGACGTTCCTCGTCGATCAGCGACTTCAGGCCCTCGCTCACCACGTAACCGAAGGCGGTGGCGAGCGGGGCGAGGAGGGCGAGGGTCATCGCCTGGCTCGATCCGGTCCGTGAACGCCACCAGCCGGCCAGGAACAGCGCACCGAAGAGCAGCAGTCCGAGCTCCGTCCAGACTTCCGCGAGCCACTGGAACCAGTGCGGTGTGGTGTGCGCGAAGTCGAGGACGTCGAGGTAGAGACGGTCGGAGAGGTCGAGGAGGTTGTCCATGGTGGATGACGCTAACCGGAATCCGGACCGTCGTGCCCTGGGCCAAGGGACGAGGCTACCCCTGACGAAAGTGGGGGATGGGCACGAAGGGGGGCGATTTCCGGCCGCCGCGGGGAGAGTTCCCGTTCCCGAGGGATGTGATCATCGGCAAAACTTGGGTTCTCGGGCGGCGGGTGGGGCGGGAGTTGGGCCGGATCTCTCGTAAGGTTCGGGGCGTGGGATCTTTGCGCAATCCGGTCGGGCCGCTTCCCTCCACCATCTACTGGCGACGGAGGGCGGTCGCGCTGTGCCTGATCGCGCTCCTCGCCCTGCTCACCGTGTGGGCCCTCACCTCCGGTGACGGCGGCGGGAAGAAGACGAACGACGCCGCCAACGGCTCGTCCCCCGCCCCCTCCATCACCCCCGGTCCCGCCGGGACGGGACCGGCCATCAGCCAACAGCCCGGCGGCCGCGACGAGTCGGGCGACTCCGGCGACGCGGGGGAGTCCGGTACGGGCTCCGGCGAGGGCGCGGGCTCCGACGGCGGCTCCGCTTCCGGCGCGGACGCGGGGTCCGGCGACGGCTCCGCAACGGCCGGTTCCGGTACGGCGGGGAAGAACGGCGACACCGACGGCGCGGGCGGCGACGGAGGCGCCGGCACCGGCGCGGGCCAGCGCGTCCCGGCCGGCTCGCCGCTCCCGAACTGCCCCATGGGATCCCTGGAGTTCACGCTGCGCAGCGCCGAACTCGAGTACGCGCCCGGCGAGAAGCCCCGGTTCCACCTCGTGGCCGAGAACACCTCGGACACCGACTGCAAGGCCGACTTCGGCCCCCGTACCGCGGTGCTCACGATCAGCGACCCGCAGACCGGCCGGCTGTGGGCCTCGGACGACTGCCCGAGCCCCGGCGACCCGCTGCTGCTGAAGGTCCCCGCGCACTCCACGATCACCCACACCGTGGAGTGGGACCGCCGGCGCAGCGCCCCGCGGTGCGCCACCGCCCCGGCGGGCGAGGCCGGCCCGGGCAACTACCTGGTGGAGGCGTCCGTGTCCGGCGGCAAGGTGGTCGCGGCGCCGTTCACCCTCGCCAAGGACTGAGCGGGACCCCGGCGGCGGGCGTCCGCCCGCCGTCCGGGCGGCGGGTCAGACGTACCGCTCCAGGATCGACGACTCCGCCAGGCGCGACAGGCCCTCGCGGACGCTGCGGGCCCGGGCCTCGCCGACGCCGTCCACGGCCTGGAGGTCGTCCACGCTCGCCGCGAGGAGCTTCTGCAGCCCGCCGAAGTGCTCCACCAGGCGCTCGATGATCGCGCCGGGCAGCCGCGGCACCTTGGCGAGGAGCCGGTAGCCGCGCGGCGAGACGGCCGAGTCGAGGGTCTCGGGCGAGCCGCTGTAGCCCAGGGCCCGCGCCACGACGGGCAGTTCGAGGAGCTCGGTGTGGGTCAGCGCGTCCAGCTCGGTCAGCGCCTCCGCGACCGTGCGGGAACGCTTCGCCGTCGGCTCCGGCACGTAGTCCCGGATCACCAGCTCGCGCTCCGGCTCCACGCCCGCGATCAGCTCGTCGAGCTGGAGCGAGAGCAGCCGGCCGTCGGTGCCGAGCTCGACCACGTACTCCGCGATCTCGGTGGCGATCCGGCGGACCATCTCCAGGCGCTGGGCGACGGCGGTGACGTCCCGGACGGTCACCAGGTCCTCGATCTCCAGGGCCGAGAGCGTGCCGGCCACCTCGTCGAGGCGGAGCTTGTACCGCTCCAGGGTCGCGAGCGCCTGGTTGGCCCGGGACAGGATGGCCGCCGACTCCTCCAGGACCCGCCGCTCGCCGTTCACGTACAGCGCGATCAGGCGCATCGACTGCGAGACGGAGACGACGGGGAAGTTGCACTGCTTGGAGACCCGGTCCGCGGTGCGGTGGCGGGTGCCGGTCTCCTCGGTGGGGATGGAGGCGTCCGGGACCAGCTGCACGCCGGCCCGGTGGATCTTGGAGATGTCCTTGTCGAGGACGAGCGCCCCGTCGAGCTTGCACAGCTCGCGCAGGCGCGTGGCGGTGAACTCGACGTCGATCACGAAGCCGCCGGTGCACATCGAGTCGACCGTCTTGTCCATGCCGAGGACGATCAGGCCGCCGGTGTTGCCGCGGAGGATCCGCTCCAGGCCGTCGCGCAGGGCGGTGCCGGGCGCGACCGCGCTCAGGGCCGCGCGCATCAGCGCTTCGTTGCCGGAGCCCGCGCCGGACTTTCCAGGAGCTGCTGCCCCGTCCTTGGCTGCCACTGCACTCCTCCGGCTCGTACGGATGGGCGAGACCAGGGCAAAGTCTAGCGACACCACCCCGCCGCCCTGGGCCGCACGCCGGTCCGGGGCGCTCCGGACGGGCGCCCGCCGGGGCGGCCCGGTCGCGATCCGCCCTACCCGCCGAACCGCGCGCCTACCCCTTTCCCGCCCCACCGGGGTACCTCCCGCACGCGCGGACGGAACGGCCCCGGAGCCGCTCCGGGGCACCCCGAGCCGTCCCGGGACCGCCCCGGGGCCGTCCCGCGGCCGGGTCCGGTCAGCCCCCGGGCTCCTCCGTCCGCCGGGCCGCGCGGCGGCCGGACGGCAGGACCCGCAGGGCGTCGCCCATGTCCGCGACCTCCGTCACCTTCATGCCCGCCGGCACCTTCCCCGGGTCGCCGGGGACCAGCGCGTGGGTGAAGCCGAGCCGGTGCGCCTCGGCGAGGCGGCGCTGGACGCCGGTGACCCGCCGCACCTCGCCGGCGAGGCCGACCTCGCCGATCGCGACCAGGTTCTTCGGCAGCGGGGTGTCGCTCGCGGCGGAGGCCAGGGCGAGCGCGATGGCCAGGTCGGCGGCGGGCTCGGAGAGCTTCACCCCGCCCACGGTGGCGCTGTAGATGTCCCGCTTGCCGAGCGCGCTGATCCGGCCGCGCTGCTCCAGGACCGCCAGCATCATCGAGACCCGGGAGGTCTCCAGGCCCGAGGTGGTCCTGCGCGGGGACGGGATCTGCGAGTCCACCGTCAGCGCCTGCACCTCGGCGACCAGCGGCCGGCGGCCCTCCAGGGTGACCGTGAGGCAGGTGCCCGGCACGGCCACGTCACGGCGGGTGAGGAAGAGCCCGGAGGGGTCGGCGAGCCCGGTGATCCCCTCGTCGTGCAGCTCGAAGCAGCCGACCTCGTCCGTCGCCCCGTACCGGTTCTTCACGCCCCGGACCAGCCGCAGGCGCGCGTGCCGGTCGCCCTCGAAGTGCAGGACCACGTCCACCAGGTGCTCCAGGAGCCGGGGACCGGCGATCGCCCCGTCCTTCGTCACGTGGCCGACGAGCAGCGTCGACATCCCGCGCTCCTTGGAGGCCCGGATCAGCGCGCCCGCGACCTCGCGGACCTGCGCCATGCCGCCGGGGGCGCCGTCGATCTCCGGCGAGGCGACCGTCTGCACCGAGTCCAGGATCAGCAGCGAGGGCTTGACCGCGTCCAGGTGGCCGAGGACCGCCGACAGGTCGGTCTCCGCCGCCAGGTACAGGTGGTCGCTGAGGGCGTGGATCCGGTCCGCGCGGAGCCGGACCTGGCTCGCGGACTCCTCGCCCGTCACGTACAGCGTGCGGTGCTCGTCGCTGGCCGCCTTCGCCGCCACGTCGAGCAGCAGCGTGGACTTGCCGACGCCCGGCTCGCCCGCGAGCAGCACGACCGCGCCGGGCACCAGACCGCCGCCCAGCACCCGGTCCAGCTCGTCGACGCCGGTCGAGCGGGCGGTCGCCTGCCGGCCGTCGACCTGGCCGATGGGGAGGGCGGCGGTGGAGACCCGGCCGGCGGCGGTGGTCCGGACGGCGGGCGCGCCGTACTCCTCGACCGTGCCCCACGCCTGGCACTCGGGGCAGCGGCCGAGCCACTTGGCCGTCTGCCAGCCGCACTCGGTGCAGCGGTAGGACGGACGGTCCTTGGTGGTTTTCGTACGGGCAGCCATGTGCCCCACCGTAGCCGCCGCCACCGACAGCGGGCCGCCACCCGCCCCGGCCCTGTGGACGGGGCCCCGCCCCCTGTGGACAGTCGGCCCCCACGGCAGCGGAACGCCCCCTTCCCGTCCCCTTTCGAGTGATGGCTTCACCCGTAAGGCTGAGAAGAGCGGATCCGGTATGAAAAGTGCCCCCCTGCGCGCCTACGGTCGCCCAGTGACGAGCAGCAGGCTGGAATCCTCCCGCACCCCGGGCGCCCACCGGGCGCGCCGCGGTCCGCAGCAGGGACCGCGCACGCTCGGCCAGCGGCCCCCCGCCCGTTACGAGGACGTTCTCGACGGGCTCTTCACGTACTGCCTCTCGGTCCTCTGCGACCACGACACGGCCACCGCCGTCCTCGGCGACGTCCTCGCCGCCGCCGAGCGCCACCACGGCCGCTGCCCCTCCGACGAGGAGGGCCGCACCGCCTGGCTCTACGCGCTGGCCCGCTGGGCCTGCCTGCGCAGCCTCGGCGAACAGCGGCGCCGGCGCCAGGGCGCCCACACCGGCCGCCCCGCCGTCACCCCGCCCGGGCCGCCGCCCGTCTCCGCCGGGACCGCCGAGCGCCGCCGCGCGGAACTGGCCACCCTCGCCTGGCCCGAGGCCGCCGGCATCACCCCCGAGCAGCGCGAGGCCCTGGAGCTCGCCGTCCGGCACGGCCTGAGCCCGCGCCAGGTCGCCGCCGTCCTCGCCCTCGACCCGCAGGCCGCCCGCGACCTGCTCGCCACCGCCGGCTGCGAGGTCGAGCGCACCCGGGCCGCGCTCGCCGCCGTCGCCGCCGGCGGCTGCCCCACCGTCGCCCGGCTCCACACCGGCGACCAGCGGATGATCCTCTCCGCGGCCCTGCGCGCCGAGCTCGTCCGGCACGTCGACGACTGCCCGGTCTGCCGCCGCACCGCCGAGCGGGCCGGCGCCACCGCCCCCTGGCCCGGCGGCGGCCCCCACGCCGTCCAGGACCGCCTGCCGCTCGTCGAGGCCCCCCGGGCCGCCGCCTACATGGCGATGCTGCACGTCCCCCGCGCGCGTGCCGGCGCCCCCCGCTTCGCCCCGACCGGCTTCCCGATCGACCCCAAGGACCTCGTCGCCCGCCGCGACCGGATGCGGGCCCGCGCGGTCACCACCACCGTGGTCGCCGCCGTCGTCGCCGCGCCGGTGCTCGCCCTGTGGACCTCGTACCGCGGCGTCCCCGCGGGCGCCGAGGCCGGCCGGGACGGCTCCCGGGTCAGCGCGAGCGAGAGCGGGGACGGCACGGGCGGCGACCGCACCCACGACCCGTACGAGAACGCCGGCAGCGCCCGTGCGACCCCCGACCCCCGCCTCCCCCGGGGGAGCCGCTCCCCGGAGCTCTCCGTCGAGGTCGTCACCCCCGCCCGCTCCGCCGTCCCGGCCGCCCCCGCGCGGCCCGGCGACCCGGTCCCGGGCTGGATCGGCGTCACCGCGCGCTGCCTCGGCGGCGTCACCCTGATCACCCTCACCGGGCAGGGCGGCACCCCCGTCGACTGGTCGCTGTGGACGGACGCGCCCTGGCTGTACGTGAGCCGTGCCTCCGGCACCCTGGACCCGGGCGGGACCGTCACCGTCGCCGTCCACGTCGACCGCGCCCGCGAACCGCGCGGCCCGTGGAGCGCCCGGATCGGGGTCCACCCCACCGGGGCGGTGCTCCGGATCAGCGGCCGGGGGCCCGTCGCCCCGGTCGACGACCGGGTGGTCCCGCCCCCGCCCGTCACCACCGACCCCACCACCCCGCCGACCGCGCCGCCCCCCACCGGCGGGCCGGTCGACCCCCGGCCGACCGATCCGGTGGAGCCCACGGAGCCGACCACGCCCCCGCCGGTGACGGAGGAACCCACCACTCCGCCGCCGACCACGGAGCCCACGACCCCGCCGCCGACGACCGACCCGACGGACCCCCCGCCGACCACGGACCCGCCGCCGACCACGGAGCCGGGCACCCCCGACCCCACCACGCCCCCGCCCGCCACGGACGAACCGACCCCGGCGCCCTCCTCCTGAAGGGGCACCCCCGGGGAAGCCCCCTCGGGAGGAGCTACGGCTTCGGGTCCGCCGGGTGCGGCGCCACCATCGGCAGCGCCGAGGCGAGCCGCGCCTCGCAGAGCCCGACCAGCACGTCGTAGGCGTCCTTGCCCATCATCTCGATCAGCTCCGGCCGGTACGAGACGTAGACCGGCTCCCCGCCGCCGTGCGCCGAGGTCGCCGAGGTGCACCACCAGTGCAGGTCGTGACCGCCCGGGCCCCAGCCTCGCCGGTCGTACTCGCCGATCGACACCTGGAGCACGCGCGTGTCGTCGGGGCGGTCGATCCAGTCGTACGTCCGGCGCACCGGCAGCTGCCAGCACACGTCCGGCTTCGTCTCCAGCGGCTCCCGGCCCTCCTTCAGCGCCAGGATGTGCAGCGAGCAGCCGGCGCCGCCCGCGAAGCCCGGCCGGTTCTGGAAGATGCACGAGCCCTTCCAGCGGCGGGTCTGCCGGTCGCCGTCCTCGTCGGTCTGCGTCCACCCCGTCTCGCTGCCGACGTCGTGGAACTGCCACAGCTCCGGCGTCAGCCGCGCCACGTGCTCCGCGACCCGCTTCTCGTCGTCCTCGTCGGAGAAGTGGGCGCCCAGCGTGCAGCAGCCGTCCGCCGCCCGGCCCGCCTGGATGCCCTGGCAGCCGCTGCCGAAGACGCAGGTCCAGCGCGAGGTCAGCCAGGTCAGGTCGCAGCGGAAGACCTGCTCCTCGTCGGCCGGGTCCGCGAACTCCACCCACGCGCGCGGGAAGTCGAGCCCCTGCTCGTCCGGTTCCGCGCCCTTGCGCTGCTTCTTCACGCCCTTGACGGGCGGCTTCCCGCCCTTCACGTCCCGCGCGTACTTGACGTCCCGCACGTCCCGCCCGCCGGGCACGGCCTCGTCGCGCACGGCCTCGTCGCGGCCGGCGGCACTGTCCTCGCCCGGTTTCGCCTTCTTCGTCTTTGGCACAACCCCAAGCGTATGCGGGTGGGCGCAGTAGCGTTTCCGCCATGAGACTCGGAGTCCTCGACGTCGGTTCGAACACCGTGCACCTGCTCGTGGTGGACGCCCACCCCGGTGCCCGCCCGCTGCCCGCCCACTCCCACAAGGCGGAGCTGCGGCTCGCCGAGCTCCTCGACGCGCGCGGCGCCATCGCCCCCGACGGCGTCGAGCGGCTCATCGGCACCGTCCGGGACGCCCTCCAGGCGGCCGAGGACAAGGGCTGCGAGGAGGTCCTGCCGTTCGCGACCTCCGCCGTCCGCGAGGCCACCAACGCCGACGACGTCCTGGCCCGGGTCAAGACCGAGACCGGCGTCGGCCTCCAGGTCCTCACCGGCGAGGAGGAGGCCCGGCTCACCTTCCTCGCCGCCCGCCGCTGGTTCGGCTGGTCCGCGGGCAAACTGCTCCTCCTCGACATCGGCGGCGGCTCCCTGGAGGTCGCGTTCGGCATCGACGAGGACCCCGACGCGGCCGTCTCCCTGCCGCTCGGCGCGGGCCGGCTCACCGTCGGCTGGCTGCCCGGCGACCCGCCGGAGACGGACGACGTGAAGGCGCTGCGCCGCCACGTGCGGGCCCAGATCGCCCGTACGGTCGGCGAGTTCAGCCGCTTCGGCAAGCCCGACCACGTCGTCGCCACCTCCAAGACCTTCAAGCAGCTCGCCCGGATCGCCGGCGCGCCCGGCTCCGGCGAGGGCCTGTACGTGGAGCGGCTCCTCACCCGCGCCTCCCTGGAGGAGTGGGTGCCGCGGCTCGCCGGCATGACCGGCGGCGAGCGCGCCGCCCTCCCCGGCGTCTCCGAGGGACGCGCCGCCCAGCTCCTGGCCGGCGCCCTGGTCGCCGAGGGCGCGATGGACCTGCTCGGCGTGGAGCGGCTGGAGATCTGCCCGTGGGCCCTGCGCGAGGGCGTGATCCTGCGCCGCCTCGACCACCTGCCGGAGGTGCTGTCGGGCGCCTGACCGCGTCCGCACGCGCGCGTGCGGGGCGCGGCGGGGTGACCGGAACCACCCTCCCGCGCCCAGGTGCGCCCCGTACCCTGTCTCTCGTGGCAGAACCAGCGGTGCGCGTCCCGGATGCGAAGGTCGCCCTGTCGACAGCCTCGGTCTATCCGGAGTCGACGGCGACGGCCTTCGAGGTCGCCGCGCGCCTGGGCTACGACGGCGTCGAGGTCATGGTGTGGACCGACCCGGTCAGCCAGGACATCGAGGCGCTGCGCCGGCTCTCGGACCACTACCAGGTGCCCGTCCTCGCCGTCCACGCCCCCTGCCTGCTCATCACCCAGCGGGTCTGGTCCACCGACCCCTGGGTCAAGCTCCGGCGCGCCCGGGCGGCCGCCGAGAAGCTCGGCGCGTCCACGGTCGTCGTCCACCCGCCGTTCCGCTGGCAGCGCCAGTACGCCCGCGACTTCGTGACCGGCATCTGGCGGATGGCCGACGAGACCGACGTCCGCTTCGCCGTCGAGAACATGTACCCGTGGCGGTACAAGGACCGCGAGATGCTCGCGTACGCCCCCGAGTGGGACGTCACCAAGGACGACTACCGGCACTTCACGATCGACCTCTCGCACACGGCGACCGCCCGCACGGACACCCTCGCGATGATCGACCGCATGGGCGACCGGCTCGGCCACGTCCACCTCGCCGACGGGCGCGGCTCCGCCAAGGACGAGCACCTGGTGCCGGGCCGGGGCACCCAGCCGTGCGCCGAGCTCCTGGAGCGGCTGGCCGTCAGCGGCTTCGACGGGCACGTCGTCATCGAGGTCAACACCCGGCGCGCGATGTCCGCCGCCGAACGGGAGGCCGACCTCGCCGAGGCCCTGGCCTTCACCCGGCTCCACCTCGCCTCGGCGACCCGGGGCACGCGCGCGTGAGCGAGTCCTCCCCCCGGCGCCGCGGCCGCCCCGCGCGCGACGGCGACAGCGGTCCGGGCGCGCGCGAGCGGATCCTGGAGGCGGCGCGGACGCAGTTCGCGGAGCGGGGCTACGACAAGACCTCGGTCCGCGGCGTCGCCAAGGCCGCCGGGGTCGACCCGGCCCTGGTGCACCACTACTTCGGCACCAAGGACGAGGTCTTCGCGGCGGCCGTCGAGGTCTCCTTCGAACCGGACCTCGTCGTCCCGGCCATCCTCGACGGCCCGCGCGAGGCCGTCGGCGAGCGGCTGGCCCGCTTCTTCATCGGGGTGTGGGAGAACCCGGTGACCCGGGCCCCGCTGCTCGCCGTCATCCGCTCCGCGGTGACCCACGAGGCGGCGGCGAAGGTGCTGCGGAGCTTCGTCCTGCGCCGCCTCCTGGAGCGGATCGCCGCCGGCCTGGCCGTGCCGGACCCGAAGTTCCGGGCGGAGCTGGCGGCCTCGCAGATGATCGGGATCGTGATCCTGCGGTACGTGATCCAGGTCGAGCCGCTGGCCTCGGCGGACCCGGAGCGGATCGTGGCGGAGGTCGCCCCGACGCTCCAGCGGTACCTGACCGAAGCCTGAGCGTCCGGCCGGGGCCGACCTGCCGGCACCTGACCGAACCCTGAACATCCGTCCCGCATTCCGGACACCATGTCCAGATCTTGGAGCGGCGACGTACGCTCGATACAAGCACACCCATCACGAGGAGCGAGCGACGATGCCCGAGCTGAGGTCCCGCACAGTCACCCACGGCCGCAACATGGCGGGCGCCCGCGCCCTTATGCGCGCCTCCGGTGTACCGGGCGCGGACATCGGCCGGAAGCCCATCATCGCCGTGGCGAACTCCTTCACCGAGTTCGTCCCCGGCCACACCCACCTCCAGCCGGTCGGCCGGATCGTCTCCGAGGCCATCACCGCCGCCGGCGGCATCGCCCGCGAGTTCAACACGATCGCCGTCGACGACGGCATCGCCATGGGCCACGGCGGCATGCTCTACAGCCTGCCCTCCCGCGACCTGATCGCGGACAGCGTGGAGTACATGGTCGAGGCCCACTGCGCCGACGCCCTGATCTGCATCTCCAACTGCGACAAGATCACCCCCGGCATGCTGATGGCCGCCCTGCGCCTCAACATCCCGACGGTCTTCGTCTCCGGCGGTCCGATGGAGGCCGGCCGCGCGGTCCTGGTCGACGGCACGGTCCGCACGCTCGACCTGGTCGACGCGATGTCCGACGCCGTGAACCCCGCGATCTCGGACGAGGACATGCTCCGGATCGAGGAGAACGCCTGTCCGACCTGCGGGTCCTGTTCCGGCATGTTCACGGCCAACTCGATGAACTGCCTGACCGAGGCCATCGGCCTCTCCCTCCCCGGCAACGGCTCGCTGCTCGCCACCCACACCGCCCGCAAGGGGCTGTACGAGAACGCGGCCCGCACGGTCGTCGACATCACCCGTCGCTACTACGACGAGGACGACGCCTCCGTCCTGCCGCGCTCGATCGCGACCCGCGCCGCCTTCGAGAACGCCATGGCCCTCGACATCGCCATGGGCGGCTCGACCAACACGATCCTGCACCTGCTCGCCGCCGCCCAGGAGGCCGAGGTCGACTACGGCCTGCCGGACATGGACGAGGTCTCGCGCCGGGTGCCCTGCCTGGCGAAGGTCGCCCCGAACGTCGCCAAGGACCGCACGTACTACATGGAGGACGTGCACCGGGCCGGCGGCATCCCGGCCATCCTCGGCGAGCTGTACCGCGCCGGCCTGCTCAACGAGGACGTGCACGCCGTCCACTCCGCCTCCATCAAGGAGTGGCTGGACACCTGGGACGTCCGCGGCGGCGCCGCCTCCGCCGAGGCCGCCGAGCTGTTCCACGCGGCCCCCGGCTGCGTCCGCTCCGCGACCGCCTTCTCCCAGTCCGAGCGCTGGGAGGCCCTCGACGTGGACGCGGCCGGCGGCTGCATCCGCGACGTCGCCCACGCCTACTCCAAGGACGGCGGCCTCGCCGTCCTGCACGGCAACCTCGCCGTCGACGGCTGCGTCGTGAAGACCGCCGGCGTCGACGAGTCGATCTGGACCTTCGAGGGCCCGGCCGTCGTCTGCGAGTCGCAGGAGGAGGCCGTCGAGAAGATCCTCCTCAAGCAGGTCGAGGAGGGCGACGTCGTCGTCATCCGCTACGAGGGCCCCAAGGGCGGCCCCGGCATGCAGGAGATGCTCTACCCCACCTCGTACCTGAAGGGCCGCGGCCTGGGCAAGGCGTGCGCCCTGGTGACCGACGGCCGCTTCTCCGGCGGCACCTCGGGCCTCTCCATCGGCCACGCCTCCCCGGAGGCGGCCTCGGGCGGCACCATCGCCCTCGTCGAGGACGGCGACCGGATCCGCATCGACATCCCGAACCGCTCCATCGAGCTGCTCGTCGACGACGAGACCCTCGCCGCCCGCCGCGAGGCCCTGGGCGGCGTGTACGCGCCGAAGAACCGCGAGCGCAAGGTCTCGGCGGCGCTGCGGGCGTACGCGGCGATGGCGACGAGCGCCGACAAGGGCGCCGTCCGGGACGTGTCCAAGCTCGGCTGACGGCCGCCCTTTCCGCCGCACGCGCGCGGGGAGACGGGTCTCCTCCCGCCTCCCCGCGCGCGTGCGTCCCGTTCCGGGGGGGCGGCTACCAGGACTCCGCCACGCGCGCGTCCACCGCGAAGACCGAGCCGTCCGGGGCCGACCCGAACACCCGGTCCCCGGCGACCAGCGGCGCCGGCACCCGGGTCGCGTACCCGAGCCGCCCGTTCCGCATCCGGGGGCGGGTCTGCCCGACGACCGCCCCGCGCGCGGTGTCCACGGCGAACAGCCGCCCGTCCGCCGCGGAGAGGTAGAGCCGCTCGTCGGGGCCGAGGACGGGCGACGAGACGTTCGCGGCCCCCGTCACCAGGTCCCACCGCCGGCTCCCCCGCTCCGCCGCCGTGTCCAGGGCCACCAGCCGCCCGTCCAGGGAGAGCAGGTACGCGACCGAGCCCCGCACGGCGACGCCGCTGAGCTGCATCCGCTCCTGGATCCCGATCCGGCGCTCCGCACCCGCGTCCGGCCCGCTGCCCGGGTCGGCGGGGTCGCCCGGCGCGAGCAGCACCAGCGCGTCGACCGGGCCGCCCCGGTAGCGCGAGGCGAGGACCAGCGTCCCGTCGCCGGTGCGGCCGACCGGGGTGACGTCCCCGGCCACCACCCGGCTCCAGACGACCTCGCCGGTCGCGGGCAGAACCGCCCCCACGCGCGTGCTGCGGCCGTCCGCGGCCGTCTCGGAGACGGTGAGCAGCCCGGTCGGGGCGTCGTACGCGCCGAGGACCGGCATGTCGAACCCGTCGAGCCGGTGGGCCCACCGCGCGGCCCCGGTCCGCGCGTCGAGCGCCCGGAGCGCGCCGCGCCCGTCGGAGAGGACCACCACCGCGCCCGCCGGACGGTACGTCTCGGGCACGTCCGCGCGCGCGGTCCAGCCGGGCGCCCCGTCCCCGACGGCGTACGCGCGCAGGGGACCGGGCTCCGCCGCCGCGCCCACCAGCGGCTGCGTCCCGCCGGCCAGGGGCACGGGCGCGTCCGGCGGCTCCGCCGTGACCGGCCCGGTCCGCTTCCACAGGACCTCGCCGGTCATCGGGTCGAGGCGGGCGAGCGCCACCCCGCGGGCCGCGCAGTAGAGGGAGCCCGCCTCGTGGACGCAGGCGGGCGCGGCGGTGTCACCGTGCTCCTGCACCTGGGCGTGCCAGCCGTCGAAGGCGGTCGCGACCTCGGCGGGGTGGACGGGTTCCTCGGCCGCCGGCCGGGCCGGCGGGCGCAGCGCCGCGTACACCCCGGCCCCGGCGAGGACGAGCACGACCGCGGCGGAGACCGTCAGGCGCGGCGCGAGCCGGGAGCGCCCGCGGCGGACGGGCACGGCGGCCCCGGCGGTCCGGGTCGTGGTGTCGCCCCGGGAGAAGCCGTCCCCGCCGTCCCCACCGCCTCCGACGGAGCCGGAGGAGCCGGAGGAGCCGGGAGAGCCGCCGGGGCCGCCGGAGCCGCCGGTGCGCCCGTCCGGCGCGAACGGGTCCGCGGGCAGCGCGGGCCGCCGCCGCTGGGACGGTATGAACGCCTCGGCCTCGTACGAGGGCGGGAGCAGGGCCGCCATGATCTCGCCCGGGGTCGGCCGCTCGGCCGGCTCCTTGGCGAGGCAGCGCGCGACCAGCGGGGCCAGCTCGGCCGGCACCCCGGACAGGTCCGGCTCGTCGTGGACCACCTGGTACGCCACGATGTACGGGCTGTCCGAGTCGAAGGGGCCGTGGCCGGTCGCCGCGTGCACCAGGACCGAGCCGAGCGCGAAGACGTCGGCGGACGGCCCGACCTCGCGCGGCCGCTGGAACTGCTCGGGCGCCATGAACGGCGGCGAGCCGATCAGCTTCCCGGTCTCCGTGCGCAGGTCGCTGTCGACGGGCCGGGAGATCCCGAAGTCGATGACCTTGGGCCCGGAATCGGTGAGCAGCACGTTGCTCGGCTTGAGGTCCCGGTGGACGACGCCGGCCCGGTGGATGTCGCGCAGCGCCTCGGCGAGCCCGGCGGTGAGCCGGCGCAGCTCGGCGGGGGAGAGGGGGCCGCGCTGGCGGACCTGGTCGGCGAGGGTGGGCCCGGGGACGTAGAGGGTGGCCATCCACGGGCGCTCGGCGTCCGGGTCGGCGTCCACCACGGGCGCGGTGAAGGCGCCGCTGACCCGGCGGGCGGCGGCCACCTCCTGCCGGAACCGGGCCCGGAAGTCGGGATCCTCGGCATAGCGCGCGTGCACCACCTTCACCGCGAGCCGCAGCCCGGAGGGCGAGGAGGCGAGGTGGACGACGCCCATGCCGCCCGCGCCGAGCACCGCCTGCAACCGGTACGCACCGGCGTACTCGGGCCCCTCGGCGCCCCGGCCGGCGCCGGTACCGCTCAACGGCGGCATCTCCCACCCCCGTGTGGTTCCGCGTCCGTCCCCGCGCGCGTGCGCGACGCGACGGAGCCTAGTCGATGCGCACCGCGATGTCGGAGGAGCTTGCTAGCCTGCGCGCGTCGCACAGAGTGAAACCAGGGGGAGAACATCATGGCGGTGAAGTACTACCCGGTCGCCCCGGGCTACCGGGTCAACGTCCGTTCCGGTCCGAGCACGCAGTACCCGGTGGTCCGGGTGCTCGCCGAGGGCGCGACCGTCCCGATCCACTGCCAGAAGCCCGGCGAGTGGGTCTCGGGGCCGTACGGCACCACCCGTCTCTGGGACAGCATCGCCGCGGGGCAGTACGTCTCCGACGCGTACGTGAGGACCGGCAGCGACGACTACGTGGCGCCGCGCTGCGCCTGAGGACCTTCGCCCCGCCCGTCCGCGCGCCGCTCCGGGGATAATCGACCTCGTGAGCGAGGACAAGCAGAACCCCGGAAGCGGCGCGGACGGACCCCGGCCCGAGGAGATCCGTTTCTTCGGTACGAGCTGGGTCGATCACAGCGCCCACTACGGACCGCGGCGCGCCGGCCTCGCCGCCGGCGCGCTCGCCGCGGCCGTGGCGGGCGCCTTCGTCCTGCGCTTCGCCTACGAGGGGCTCCAGGTCGCCGAGGTGGGCGGCCTCGTGAACACCCTGGTGATCCTGATGTTCGCGATCTGCTCGGCGATCGCCTTCGCCAGGACCTGGGAGGGCTTCGGCCGCCGCCCCGCCGACCAGGCCCGCGAGGACTCCCTCAGGAGCCTCAAGGCCATCGGCTTCATCGGCGTGCTCCTCGCCTACTTCCTCCGCTGCTTCCTGGAGGCCCCCGGCGAGAAGCTCCGCCGCGCCGAGTACGAGGCCGCCCGCGCCCGCCACGAGAAGCGGCGCGGCGCCCGCACCGGCAACCCGGCGAACCGCAGGAAGCCCAAGCGCGCGTAGTCCGCGGTCAGCGGGCGGTCCAGCCGCCGTCCACCGGGAGGGTCGCCCCCACGACGAACGAGGCCGCGTCGCTGAGCAGCCAGGCGGCGGCGACCGCGATCTCCCGGGGCTCCGCCGTCCGCGGCAGGGGGGCCATGGTGTGCAGCCGTTCCTCCAGGCCCGGGTTGAGCGCGAACCACTGGTCCATCATCTCGCTGCGGGTGGTGCCGGGCGCGAGGGCGTTGACCCGGACGCCCAGGGCGGCGTACTCGGCGGCGGCCTTCGTCAGGCCGATGACCGCGTGCTTGGAGGCGATGTAGGGCGCGGCCGCCGGGGTGGCCACCAGGCCCGCGACGCTGCTGTTGTTCACGATCGCCCCGCCGCCGGGCAGCATGGTGGCGATCTCGTGCTTCATGCAGTTCCACGTGCCGCGGACGTTGACGGCCATGACGTCCTCGAACGCCGCGTCGTCCGTGAGGTGCAGGGGCGCGGGCACCGTCGCCGTTCCCGCGTTGTTGAACGCCGCGTCGAGCCCGCCGAGGCGCTCCGCCGCGGCCTCGACCGCCGCCCGCGCCGCACCGGGGTCGGCGACGTCGGCGACGGCGTAGCCCGCAGTATGGCCCTGGGCCGTCAACTCGGCCGTGAGCGACGCCAGTTCGGCCTCCCGCCGGGCGACCAGGAACACCGAGGCTCCCGCCTCGCAGAACACCCGGGCCGCGGCGGCGCCGATGCCGCTGCTGGCGCCGGTGACCAGCGCCTTCCTTCCGGCCAGCAGGCCGTTGATTTCCACCATGGCAGCAATCTGCCACGGCCCCGGAGCCGCCGGTGACACGTGCGCGACGGATCTGGCCTGATCACCATGGGTTTTCCGGACCGGCGGGGGGGGGGGGGGGGGGGGGCGGCCCCCCCCCCCGCGCGCGCCGCTCTGGCCGGCGGGAGCCGTTTATGCGCGTTGACCAAACACGAACGGGCTAAAACTGAAGTGGGGT
>NZ_JBEZUZ010000073.1:0-41689 GCF_040636735.1 Streptomyces sp. NPDC035033
CCTCCCTTCTCCCGTTGTCGGGGGGGCCGGGGGGGGGGGGGGGGTCGGGGGGGGGGGGGGGGGGCCCCCCCCCCCCGCGGGGGGGGGGGGGGCCCCCCCCCCCACCACCCCGTACCGCACGGCGGATCGACGCATCCCTGACCTCCCGTCAATGAGCGTCCACGCAGCGTAACTTCCCTCCGGGCCGGTCGTCAGGACCGCCTCCCCGCCCTCTCGAACGGTCACCCGGCCGCCGCTAGCATGCGCCCCTATGGACGAGGACCTGCGCAACATCGTGCTCGGCGTGCTGGCGACCGGCGTCAGCGCGTTCCTGGGATGGGCCGCCCGGACGTACGCGTGGCGCCGGCGGCTCCGCCGCAAGCAGGTGTTCTTCGGCCTGCCCCGCCACGCGGAGTGCCTGCTCGTGGTCAACCGGGAGGCGGGCGGGGACGGGGCGGTGCACCGGCACGACGTCTTCGCCCTCCTGGAGCTGTCGGCGCTGGTCAAGGACTGCGGGGCGCAGGCGCGGATCGTCCAGCACGACCAGGCGCAGCTCGGCTTCGGCGACCGGACCGAGTTCTGCCTCGGCGGCCCGTACTCGAACAGGCGCACGGCGGCCCACCTCGGGAGTCTGCTGCCGGGCCTGACCATGAACACGGAGCTGGACCCCGTCGAGGAGCGCGGCGCCATCGAGGTCGGCGGGGAGCGCTACCTGATGGAGCCGGGGGCGGTCGAGTACGTGGTGCTGGCCCGGGTGGTGGCGGGCGAGGGGGGCCGGCCGGTCTTCCTCTTCTGCGGGCAGCGGGCGATCACCAACCAGGCCGCGGCCCGCTATCTGGCCCGGCACCACGAGGAGCTGGCCCGCAAGCACCGGGGCGGCTCCTTCGTCCTCCTCCTCAAGGTGGTCAACTCGCAGGCGTACGGCCCCGACGTGGTCGAGCCGGTCGCCGACGTCACCCGCGCGGCGTTGCGGGCCCCGGCAGCAGCCGCACCGGCAGCGACTTGATCCCGTTGATGAAGTTGGAGACGAGCCTGCGGGGCGGGCCGGCGGGTTCGACGCCCCCGCAGGCACCGCGCAACTCCTCATAGAAGACGCGGAGTTGCAGCCGGGCGAAGTGGGCGCCGAGGCAGACGTGGGGGCCGTCGCCGAAGGAGACGTGCGGGTTCGGGCGGCGGCCGAGGTCGAGCCGGTGCGGGTCGGGGAAGACGCGTTCGTCGTGGTTGGCGGAGGCGTGGAAGACGACGACCTTGTCGCCGCGGGCGATCGGCACGCCGGCGAGTTCGGTGTCCCGGGCGGCGGTGCGGCGGAAGGAGATCACCGGCGGGTGGACGCGCAGGAGTTCGTCCACGGCGCCGTCCACGGACACCTCGCCCCGCCACAGCCTGCGCTGCTCGCCGGGGTGCGCGCCGAGCGCGAGCACCCCGCCCGGGGCCGCCGACCGCACGGTGTCGTTCCCGGCGACGGTGAGCAGGAAGAAGAACATCTCCAGCTCGGCTTCGGCGAGTTCGGTGGTGGCGAGCGCGGTCATGAGGTCGTCGGCGGGGTGCCGGCGCTTGTGGGCGGCCAGTTCCCGCGCGTACGCGAACATCTCGGCGAGCATGGCGGGCGACCGGGGGTTGACGGGCTTCCCGTCGGCGTCGAGGACGGGCGGCTCGTCGGGGTCCTGGTAGGCGATGACCCGCTCGGTCCAGGCGTGCAGCAGCCCCCGGTCGCCGGCGGGCACGCCGAGCAGGTCGGTGAGGTTGAGGAGCGCGTAGTCGTCGGTCACGGCCCGGACGAGATCGGCCTCGCCGCCCCCGGCCACCGCCGCCGCCAGCAGTTCCCGGGCCCGTGAGCGCGCCGTCGCCTCGAACCGCGCGATCCGCCCCGGCGTGAAGGCCCGGCCGGCGAGCCGCCGCAGCCCGCCGTGTTCCGGGGGGTCCTGATTGAGCATCATGCGGCGGATGAAGGGCAGGTCGGCGGGGTCGGGGTCGCGGATCTGGGTGGCCCCCAGCCACGAGGAGTACGTCCTCGCGTCCTTGAGCACCCGGACGACGTCGGCGTGCCGCGTCACCGCCCAGAACCCCGGGCCGGCGGGCCAGCCGAGCACCGCCCGCTCCTCCTGCCGGGCGACCGGCGCCCGGTCGCGCAGCTCCCGGAAGGCGTCGTGCGGCGGCCCGGCGGCGTGGATCCGGGGGTCGAAGACGTCGGGAAGGTTCGTCCGCTCCACGGGTCCAGCCTGGAGCAGGAGTGAAGACGTGTCCATCATGACAGGTCAGAGCCGTTTTTCGTAGGACGGAAAGCACAGTTCGCGCGCCTTGTCCGGGGTGTCGGCGAACGCCCAGAATCGCCGCCATGACACATCGGGGTGAGACGGGGAAGGCGGGGGCCGTGAACGGGGACGCCGTACTGCGGGCGCGCGTGGCACTGCTGGGGTCGGGGGGACTGAGCCTCCTTCAGGAAGTGGAGGCGTACCGGGTGTTGGCCCCGGTGAGTCCGGACGCGTACGCGCCGAAGCTGGCGCGGTGGCTGGGGGCGGCGCTCCAGCAGATGGGGGCGACGCCGGAGCGGTGGGAGGAGCTGACCGCGGAGGCGGTCGCGGCGGCGCGGCTGGTGCGGCCGGACCACGCGAGGCGGGAGGAGACCCTGTACCGGGCGCTCGACGGGTACCGGTACGCGCTGGAGACGCGGGGGCGGCGGGCCGAGGCCCTGGCCGTGCGGGAGGAGCTGGCGGCGCTGGGCACCCCGGTCGGGGCACCGGACCCCTTCCCCGGCGGGGACGGGCGGCCCTCGCCCCTCGACGCGGACGGATGGCGCCCGCCCCTCGACGGGGGCGCGGGGCACCCGCCCCTCGGCACAGGCGGGGAGCACCCGCCGATCGCCGGAGCCGGGGAGCGCCCGCCCCTCGTCGGGGCCGGGAAGCGCCCGCCAATCGTTACCCGCACGTAACTTACCGACCGGTTACCACGGGTAGCACCGCGCGGTTACCGTCGGGCCACCTCACTGCCCCCAGCAGTGACCCCCCATCGAGGAGTGGCCCGTGCGTACTTCCCTGGCCCTCGCCGTCTCGGCCGCGCTCGTGGCCGGGACGGCGCTGTCCGTCGCCCCCGCCGCCCAGGCCGCCGAGTCCGGCACGACGATCCGGTTCGTGGACATCGCCGGTGACGGCGGCACCGTCCTCAAGGCCAACGTCGTCACCCCGGCCGGCGCCGGCGGCCCGTCCCGCTTCCCGGTCGTCGTGCTGCCCACCAGCTGGGCCATGCCCCAGGTCGAGTACCTGGCGCAGGCCCAGAAGCTCGCCGACTCCGGTTACGTCGTGGTGAGTTACAACTCGCGCGGCTTCTGGCAGTCCGGCGGCGAGATCGAGACCGCCGGTCCCAAGGACGTCGCCGACGCCTCCCGGGTGATCGACTGGGCGCTCGCGAACACCCCGGCCGACCCGGACAAGGTCGGGATGGCCGGGGTGAGTTACGGCGCCGGGATCTCCCTGCTCGCCGCCGCCCACGACCCCCGGGTGAAGGCCGTCGCCGCGCTCAGCGGCTGGGCCGACCTCATCGACTCCATCTACAGCGGCCGGACCCAGCACCTCCAGGCCGCCGCCCTGCTCGGCGGCGCCGGCTACCTCACCGGACGTCCGGGCCCCGAACTGGAGAAGGTCCTCAAGGACTTCCTCTCGTCGAACCTGGACCAGGAGGACGAGATGATCGCCTGGGGGCGGCAGCGCTCGGCCGCCACCCACCTCGACCGGATCAACGCCAACGGCACCGCGGTCATGCTCGGCAACGCCTGGGGCGACACCATCTTCCCGCCCAACCAGTACGCGAGCTTCTACGAGAAGCTGAAGGGGCCGAAGCGGCTGGAGTTCCGTCCCGGCGACCACGCCACCGCCGAGGCCACCGGCCTCCTCGGCCTGCCCAACGACACCTGGACCAGCGCCCACCGCTGGTTCGACCACCACCTGAAGGGCGTCGACAACGGCGTCGACCGCGAGCCGCCGGTCCGGCTCAAGCCCCGCTCCGACGGCGGCTACGAGGGCTACGCCGACTGGGCGTCGGTCGAAGCCCACCGCGAGCGCATCGGCCTGGGCGACTCCGAGCACGTCTGGACCGGCGCGGACTCCGGCGCCAACGGCGGCGTCGTGCTCCTCACCAACCTGCTCGACCAGCTGACGCAGACCCCGCCGGCCGTCTCCGTCCCCCTCCTCCCCCGCTCCTTCGCCGCCGTCTGGCAGTCCGGGCGGTACGACTCCGGGGCGGCGGTGCGCGGCACGCCGGTCCTGCACACCACGGTCACCCCGACCGCGGAGAGCGGCACCTTCGTCGCGTACCTCTACGACGTGGGCCCGCTCGGGGTCGGCAAGCTGGTCTCGCACGCCCCGTACACCTTCCACGACAAGACGCCGGGCCGGCCGTTCGCCGTGGACCTGGAGCTGTTCTCCACCGCCTACGACGTCCCGGCCGGCCACCGCCTCGCGCTCGTGGTCGACACCGTCGACGCGCTGTACATCGAGCACAACCCGGCCGGCGCGCAGCTGACCTTCTCCTCCCCCGCGGCCGACCCCTCGTACCTGTCGGTGCCGTTGCGGGAGGAGTGATCCCGACTGCTGCCGGGCCGGTTTCCAGGCCCTCGCGGGGCCCGTCCAGGGGTCACTCCCGGCCCGGCAGCGTGACCACCGGCGCGGCGGGAGCGACGTCCACCCCCTTCGTCCGGGGGTCGCGGCGCTCCCGTCGCGCGACCCAGGTCGCGCACCAGGAGAGCAGCATGCACATGCCGATGTAGATCGGCGAGATCACCAGGACGACCGGGATGAAGGGCAGGTCGTAGTCGAGGTTGGAGGCGATCAGCTTCCCCGCGTGGAGGAACTCCTCGTAGGTGATGAGGAAGCCGAGCGAGGTGTCCTTCAGGGCGACCACGAGCTGGCTGATGATGGCGGGGAGCATCGCGCGGACCGCCTGCGGGACCAGGACCCAGGTCATGACCTGGGTCTTGCGCATGCCGAGCGCGTACGCCGCCTCCCCCTGCCCGCGCGGCACGGCGTGGACGCCGGTGCGGAAGACCTCGGCGAGCACCGAGCCGTTGTAGAGGGTGAGTCCGGCGACCAGCGCGGGCAGCGGCTGGACCTTGAGCGCCACGAAGATGAAGAAGATCATCACGAGCACGGGCATGGCGCGGAAGAACTCCACGAACAGGGTGGCGATCCAGCGCACCGGCCGGTGGTCGGAGAGCCGCCCGGTGGCGAGGACCGCGCCGAGCGCCAGGGAGAACACGGCGGCGAGCGCGAAGGCCTTGAGGGTGTTGCCGAGCCCCTTGAGCAGCAGTTCCTGGATGCCCTCGTAGAGGAAGGGCCGCCACTTCACCGCGGTGAACTGTCCGGTGTCGAAGAGGAGGTAGAGGATCCAGGCGGCGAGGCCGAGGATCACGGCGGTGGACGCCAGGCCGTAGAGCAGGTGCCGGCGGCGGGCGTGCGGGCCGGGGAGGTCGTAGAGGGCGCTGGCGTGCGGCGTGCGGCTCATCGGGCCACCCCCCAGCGCTTCTCCAGGACGTTGAAGACCGCGCTGATGGCCAGGGTGATGATCAGGTAGCCGACGGCGATCCAGACGAAGGTCCAGACGATGTTGTAGCCGAGTTCGCTCAAGGTCTTGTAGGTGCCCAGGAGTTCGGTGACGCTGAAGGCGCCGGCGATGGCGGAGTTCTTGGCGAGGGCGATCAGGGTGGAGCCGATCGGCGGGATCACCGAGCGGAAGGCCTGCGGCAGGACGACGGCGCCCAGCGTCTGGGTGAAGCTCATGCCGAGGCTGCGGGCGGCCTCGCCCTGCCCGACGGGCACGGTGTTGATGCCGGAGCGCAGCGCCTCGCAGATGAACGCCGAGGTGTAGCAGCCCAGCGCGAGGACCGCGAACAGCTGGAAGGGCAGCACGAGTCCGAAGCGGGGCAGGCCCAGCATCACCGCGAAGAAGAGCAGGGTGAGCGGGGTGTTGCGCAGGACCGTGACCCAGACCGTGCCGAAGACCCGGAAGGAGCCGACGGGCGCGACCCGGAAGGCCGCCATCACGAAGCCCAGGGCGAGGGCGAGCGCCGAGGCGTAGACGGTGAGTTCGAGGGTGCCGAGGAAACCCTCGCCGTAGAGCGAGAAGTTCTCTGTCAGTACGTCCATGTCAGCGGTGGGGGTCCTCAGTCGGACGGGTAGCGGTCGATGGGCGGCGGCTTCGGGGCGGGGACGCCGGAGAGGCCGAGGGTCGCGTCGTACGCCTTCTTCCAGTCGCCGTTCTTCTCGTGCGCGGCGATGGCGTCGTCGAGGGCGAGGCGGAGCGCGGTGTCGCCGCGCGGCACGCCGATCCCGTACGGCTCCTTCGAGAACGGCTTCCCGGCGAGTTCGAGTTCGTCGGGGACCTTGGCGGCGTAGCCCATGAGGATGGTGTCGTCGGTGGTGACGGCGTCGACCTGGTAGGTGAGGAGGTTGTCGACGCAGATGGAGTAGGTGTCGTAGGCGACGAGTTCGGCCTTCGGGTACTCCTTCTGGATCCGCTGGTAGGGGGTGGAGCCGGCGGCGGAGCAGACGCGCTTGCCGTCGAGGTCCCGCGGGCCGTGGATGTCGTCCTCGTCGGTGCGGATCAGGAGCGACTGGCCGGCCTGGTAGTAGGGGCCGGCGAAGCCGACGAGCTTCTTCCGGTTGTCGTTGATGGTGTAGGTGCCGACGTAGTAGTCGATCTGCCCGTTCTGCAGGGCGGTCTCGCGGTTGGCGGAGGCGATGGTGCGGAACTCGACGCCGGTCGCCGGGTCGAAGCCGAGGGAGGCGGCCATCATCTTGGCGATCTCGATGTCGAAGCCGGAGTAGCGGCCGGTGGCGGGGTCCTTCTCGCCGAGGTACGGCTGGTCCTCCTTGGCCCCGACGATCAGCCGGCCGCGCTTCTTCGCCCGGTTCCAGGTGGCGGAGTCCGGCAGGCTGAAGCCGGACTCCACCCGGTAGACGGGGAGTTGGTCGGGCTGCGGGCCCTTGACGGGCGGGCTGCCGGGCCGGCCGCAGCCGGCCAGCGGGCCCGCGAGGGCGAGCAGCAGGGCGAGCGCGCCCAGGCGTCGGTGCGTGCGCTGCATGGTTCCCACCCCGGTCAGTGCGAGAGGATCTTGGAGAGGAAGTCCTTGGCGCGCTCGGTGCGCGGGGCGGTGAAGAACTCCTCGGGGGTGCGGTCCTCCAGGATCCGGCCGTCGGCCATGAAGACGACGCGGTGGGCGGCGGAGCGGGCGAAGCCCATCTCGTGGGTGACGACGACCATGGTCATGCCGTCCTCGGCGAGCTGCCGCATGACCTCCAGGACCTCGTTGATCATCTCGGGGTCGAGGGCGGAGGTCGGTTCGTCGAAGAGGAGCGCCTTGGGGTCCATGGCGAGGGCGCGGGCGATGGCGACGCGCTGCTGCTGGCCGCCGGAGAGCTGGGCGGGGTACTTGTCGGCGTGGGCGGCGAGGCCGACCCGGTCGAGGAGTTCGCGGGAGCGCCGGTCCGCCTCCTCCCTCCTCCGTCCGCGGACCTTGATCTGCGCCAGGGAGACGTTGGCGAGGACGGTCTTGTGGGCGAAGAGGTTGAAGGACTGGAAGACCATGCCGACCTCGGCGCGGAGCCGGGCGAGTTCCCTGCCCTCCTCGGGGAGGGGCCGGCCGTCGATGCGGATCTCGCCGGACTCGATGGTCTCCAGCCGGTTCACGGCCCGGCAGAGGGTGGACTTCCCGGAGCCGGAGGGGCCGATGACGACCACGACCTCGCCGCGGCCGACGGTGAGGTCGATGCCCTGGAGGACGTGCAGCGTGCCGTAGTGCTTGTTCACGCCACGCAGTTCGATCAGCGGATCGACGGTCATGCGCTGCCCTGCCCCCTTCGCCGGCGCGTGCCGGTGCGGTGTGTCGAGACAGCGCAAACTATCCGTCGAAAAAAGGGACTTCACGCCCGACACGCATAAAGGGGACAAGCCGGTATTAGCCGTATTTACGGCAGGCGGAGGGCGGGAGGCGCGACGGCCGGCGGGTCACTGCTCGGCGGCCTCCGCGTACACCTGGGACAGCTCGGGCGCCCCGGTCATCGCCCACTCGACGCCGTACTCGACGACCGGGACCTCGCGGCCGGACTCCAGGACGACGACCGGACCGCCGTTCGGCCAGACCTGCCAGTGGGCGCCCGGCACGTTCCGCACGATGACGGTGCCGAGGTAGAGCCCCGCGTCGTTCCCGAACCAGGGCAGCTCCTCGGCGTCGTCGCGCCAGCGCGGCGGCAGCTGGTCCAGCTCCTGGAGCGAGCGCGGGGTGTCGTCGAGCGCGACGCCCGCCGCCTCGACCCGGTCACGGAGCAGCTCGCACTCGGCGAGCAGCTCCGCCACGCCGTCGGGGTCGCGGTCGAAGGCCGCGGACAGCGGCCCCTGTTCCGGCTCGCGCCGCTTGCGCCAGTGGTCGAGAAACGGGATGTTCATCGGAACAGCGTCGCACCGTCACCCTCCGGTCCACCACCCGGCACGCTGAGATCGTTATGGACCGCCCGCGCAGGTCACCGCGGTCAGAGGTCGAGGTCGACGACGACCGGGGCGTGGTCCGACGCGCCCTTGCCCTTGCGCTCCTCGCGGTCCACGTAACTGTCCTTCACGGCCTCCGCGAAGGGCTTGTTGCCGTACACCAGGTCGATGCGCATGCCCTTGTTCTTGGGGAAGGCGAGCTGACGGTAGTCCCAGTACGTGTACGGGTGGTCGTACTTGAGGGGCCGCGGGACGACGTCGGCGAGGCCGGCCTCGCGCAGGCCGGCGAGGGCCGCCCGCTCGGGCTCGGTGACGTGGGTGGCGCCCTCGAAGAGGGAGACGTCCCAGACGTCGGCGTCGGTCGGGGCGATGTTGTAGTCGCCGAGCACGGCGAACGGGCGCCCGCCGGCCGCGTCCTCGCCGACGGCCGCCTTCAGCGCCTCCAGCCAGCGGAGCTTGTACGCGTAGTGCTCGTGGGCGACCTCCCGGCCGTTCGGCACGTAGACCGACCAGAGGCGGACCGGGCCGCAGGTCGCGGAGACCGCGCGGGGCTCCTGCACGCCGTCGTACTCGGGGCCGCCGGGCAGACCGCTGACGACGTCCTCCAGGCCGACGCGGGAGAGCAGCGCCACGCCGTTCCACCTGCCGGTGGCGTTGACCGCCGACTCGTACCCCAGCTCGCGCAGCGCCTCGGCGGGGAACTGCGCGGCGGAGCACTTGGTCTCCTGGACGCACAGCACGTCGGTGCCGCTGCTCTCCAGCCAGGCCAGCAGCCGGGGCAGCCGGGCGGTGATCGAATTGACGTTCCAGGTGGCGATGCGCATGGCGCCCAGCCTACTGGCGGGCACCGACAGCCGCCCGGACCGCGCTCACAGCTCGGCGGAGGCGCCGGACGCGAGCCGCCGGTGGTCGGTGCCGCCGAGCCCGCCGATCTGCCGGTCGTAGATCGGCCGGGCCAGGTCGGTCAGGAGGGCGTCGTGGATGTCGTACGCCCGGCGCGGCCTCACCTCGCGGACGTAGTCGATCACCTCGGAGATCTTGTTCCACGGGGCCATGACCGGCAGCAGCAGGGTGTCCACCGGGCGGCCGGGGACGGTGAGGGCGTCGCCGGGGTGGAAGACGGCGCCGTCGACGAGGAAGCCGACGTTGGTGACGCGCGGGATGTCCGGGTGGATCACGGCGTGCAGCTCGCCGTGGACCTCGACGTCGAAGCCGGCGGCGGTGAAGGCGTCGCCGTCCCCGACCGTGTGCACCCGGCCCGGGAAGGCGGCGGCGAGCCGGCCGGCGACGCTGCGCAGGGTCCAGATCTCCGCGGCCGGGTTGGCGTCGAGGGCGGCGCGGAGCCGGCCCTCGTCGAAGTGGTCCGGGTGCTCGTGGGTGACGAGGAGGGCGTCGGCGCCGAGCACCGCGTCCTCCTCGGTGAACGCCCCCGGGTCGAGGACGAGCGTCCGCCCGTCCTTCTCCAGCCGGACGCAGGCGTGGGACTTCTTCGTCAGCTTCACGGCCTCACCCTACGCCGGGCGTGCGGGCCCGGCGCGGGTGCCGGCTACGCCGGGGGCGTGGTCTCCTCGGCGATGACGCGGCCGACCGTGCCGAGGGCGGTCTCGGCGGCCGGCAGGCCGCAGTAGACGGCGGTGTGCAGCACGATCTCGCGGATCTCGGCGGGCGACAGGCCGTTGCGCAGGGCGGCACGGGTGTGGTCGGCGAGCGCCTCCCGGTGCCCGCCGGCGACGAGGGCCGTCAGGGTGACGACGCTGCGGGTGCGCCGGTCGAGGCCGTCGCGGGCCCAGACCTCGCCCCAGGCGTAGCGGGTGACCAGCTCCTGGAAGTCGGCCGCGTCCTCGTCGGCGAGCGCCCGGTCGACGTGGGCGTCGCCGAGGATCTCGCGCCGGAGCCCGATCCCCTTCTCGTACGGGTCGGGGCGGCCGGCCGGCGCCTCCTCGCCCTCCTCGGGCGCGGCCGGGGCGGCCGGGGCCGCCTCGGCGGGGACCGGGGCCGACGCGGGGACGGGCGGGACGGCGAGGAGGCCGCCGGTGTCGTGGCCGATCGCCGAGAAGTGCTCCAGGAGCAGGTCGGTGACGGCGGCGGGCTGCTCGACGGGGGCGAGGTGGGAGGCGCCCGGGACGACGGCCAGCTTGGCGTCGGCGATGCCGGCGACGAGGGTGCGGGCCTCGGCGGGGCCGGTGACCCGGTCCTCGGAACCGACCAGGACGAGGGCGGGCACGCCGATGGAGCCGAGGGCGGCCCGGACGTCGAAGACCGCGAGGGCCTCGCAGGCGGCGACATAACAGGCGGCGTCGGTGGTCCGCACCATCTGGACGGCCCAGTCGACGATGGCGGGCTGGTTGGCGGCGAAGTGCGGGGTGAACCACTGCTCGGGCGCGGTGCGGGCCATCGGCTCCAGGCCGTTGGTGCGGACCACGACCCCGCGCTGGCGGAACTCGTCGGCGGTGCCGAAGCGCGGCGCGGTGGCGACCAGGGCCAGCGAGGCGACCCGGTGCGGGGCGCGCAGGGCCAGGTCGAGGCCGACGGCGCCGCCGAGGGAGCAGCCGGCGTAGCCGAAGCGCTGGACGCCGAGGGCGTCCAGGGTGGCGAGGAGGCGGTCGCCGAGCTCGGCGACCGAGGTGAAGGGCTGGGCGGGCGCCCCGCCGTGCCCGGGCAGGTCGAAGCGGACCACCCGCCGGTCCCGGGTCAGCTCCGGGATCTGGCGGTCCCACATGTGGAAGGTGGTGCCCAACGAGGGGCCCAGGACCAGGACGGGCGCGTCGTCGGGCCCGTCGACTCGGTATTGGAGGGTGTTCGTCGGTGTCTCACTCACTCGCCCGAGCCTCTCATCTCTCCGGATCCCGCGTGGCGCCGGGTCGGAATTCGCCTTCCCGGGCGCCGGCGCCGGGGCCCGGCGGCCTCAGCGGCCCCGGCGGACGCGGGCGGCCCGGCGGGCCTCGGCCAGCCTCCGCTCCTCGGCGGACCGGCGGGACTCGTTCCTGGCGCGGCCGGGCTTGCCGGGGACGGTCCCGATGCCGCGGAACTGCGCGCCGCCGCGCCGGGGGCGCTCGGCGCTGGGCGCGCTGCCGTCGACGGGGACGCCGGAGGGGGCCTTGGCGCCGGTGAGGCGGCGGAGCTCCGCCCCGCCGGAGCGGACCTGGGTGACCCGGGGCCGCAGCCCGGCGTCCGCCATGAGCCGCAGGACGTCCTTCCGCTGGTCGGGCAGGACCAGGGTGACCACGGTGCCGGACTCCCCGGCGCGGGCGGTGCGGCCGCCGCGGTGGAGGTAGTCCTTGTGGTCGGCCGGCGGATCGACGTTCACGACGAGGTCGATCTCGTCGACGTGGATGCCGCGCGCGGCGACATTCGTGGCCACCAGGACGGTGACGTCACCGGTGCGGAACCGCTCCAGGACGCGGGTGCGGACCGGCTGGGGCTTGTCGCCGTGGAGGGCGGCGGCCCGGACGCCGCTGCCGAGCAGGTGGGCGGTGAACCGGTCGACGGACGCCTTGGTGGCCAGGAACATGATCACGCGCCCGTCGCGGGCGGCGATCTCCGTGGCGGTGGCGAACTTGTCGGCGCCGTGCACCTGGAGGACGTGGTGGTCCATGGTGGCGACGGCGGCGGCCGCGGGGTCGACCGAGTGGACGGCCGGGTCGTGGAGGTGGCGCTCGACCAGGAGGTCCACGTTCCGGTCGAGGGTGGCGGAGAACAGCATCCGCTGGCCGCCCTCGCGGACGAGGTCGAGCAGGGCGCTGACCTGGTCCAGGAACCCCATGTCGCACATCTGGTCGGCCTCGTCGAGGACGGTGGTCTCCACCCGGTCGAGCCGGACGTCCTTGCGCTCGACGAGGTCCGTGAGGCGGCCGGGGGTGGCGATCACGACCTCGGCCCCCTCGCGCAGCGCGGCGGCCTGCCGGTTGAGCGGCAGACCGCCGACGGCGGTGGCGATCCGCAGCCCCAGCCCCCGCGCGTACGGGGCGAGGGCGTCGGCGACCTGCTGGGCGAGCTCGCGGGTGGGCACCAGGACGAGCGCCCGCGGCCTGCGGGCCTCGGCGCGGCGGCCGGCGGTGCGCGTCAGGAGCGGCAGCCCGAAGGCGAGCGTCTTGCCGGACCCGGTCCGCCCCCGCCCCAGGACGTCCCGGCCGGCGAGGGCGTCCGGCAGGGTGGCCGCCTGGATCGGGAAGGGCGTGGTGACGCCCTGCGCGGTGAGCAGCTCCCGTACCTCCCGGGGCAGGCCGAACCCGTCGAAGGAGGCGACGGCGGGCGGCGCGGGGGCGGGGCCGGCCGGCCGCGCGGCGTCGTCCGCGGGGGCGGGGCGGGGGCTGCGGTCCGGGCGGGCTGAACTGTTCATGGCTCCCATTGTGGGTTCTTCGCGGCCCGGCGCGTGCCCCCGGCCCGGTCCGGGGCGCGCGGACCGGCCTCCCGCACCGGCGGCCCGCGCCGGGGGCCCGCGCGGGGACCGGGCTGTCGGTGCCGGGTGACAGCATCGGGGCCATGACGGAGATCACAGCGGTCGACTGGCGGTCCTTCCTGCTCCGGTGGAGCGGGGAGTGGGCGGACTCCCTGGGGGACGGCGGGACGCGGAGCGAGGCCGACGAGGCCGCCCGGCGGGCCCGGTGGCTGGGCTTCCCGGGCGCGTCCGAGGAGCGGATCGCCGCTCTGGAGGAGCGGCTGGGGCGCCGGCTGCCGCCGTCGTACCGGGAGTTCCTGGAGGTCACCGACGGGTGGCGGCACGCGGGCGGGTTCGTCTGGCGGCTCGCCGGGACCGGGGAGGCCCACTGGCACGAGGACGCGGCGGGGCTCGCCGAGATGTTCGAGGAGTTCCTGGACGAGGACGCCGGCCCGGAGGAGCGGCGCGCGGCCGGCGTCTGGCGGCGCGGGCTCCGGCTGGACGTGGAGTCGGACGGCGTCTTCGTCGTGCTGGACCCCGAGGACGTGGACGAGGACGGCGAGTGGGCCGTCTACTCCTGGGCGGGCTGGCGGGCGGCGCCGCCCGAGCGGCACGCGGGCTTCCGCGCGTTCATGGAGGAGACGTACCGGGAGTTCCACTCCTTGCGCGCCCGCCCGCGCGAGGGCGAGCCGGAGTTCGTCAACGACACGACGCGGGCCCTGGACGCCCGGGTGGCCGAGGCCCGGCGGGAGGCGCTGCGCGGCGGCTGGGAGCGGGCCCTCGCGGAGCTCGACGAGGCGAAGGGGTACGGCAGGCCCCGGGCCGCCGGCCTCGGCGACCAGCTGCGGCGGCTGCTCGGGCGGACGTACATGGTGTATTTCGAGGACCTGGTGATCGACCCCCGGTACGCGCCCGACCTGCTGCCGCCCCTGGTCGCCGCGTACGCCGGGGGCTCGCACGGGGACGACTCCGCGCTGGGGTTCCACCTGAGGGGCGCCGGCGAGGACGTGGTGGCCCTGGCGTACGCGACGCTGGAGCAGGTGCGGGCCCGCGCGTACCGGTACGCGCCGGGCGGACCGTTCGGGGAGGCGGTGGCGCGGGCGCGGGAGCTGGCCCGCTGGGGGGACACCGACGGGGCGTGGCGGGCGCTGGGGGACGCCCTGCCCGTCTGGGAGCCGCTGGGTCCCGACCACCTGGCGCCGCTGGGGTGGGTGGCCGACCCGCTGCTCGGTCCGCTGCTGACGCCGGAGCGGGGCCGCGAGCTGCTGGCCGCTCCGAGGGGCGGGGCGGCGGGAGGGGCGCCGGCGCCGGCGGCCGGGCTCGACCCCGGCGGGCTGGCCTGGCTCGCGGAGCCCGGTCCGGGCGGCCGGCGCTCGCCGTACCGGTTCGTCCTGGTGGAGGGGGTGGCACCGGAGGAGCTGCCCGGCCGCCTCGCGGACGAGGCGGTGGTGCACCTGCCCATGACCCCCGACGAGGCGCGCCGGACCCGCGTGCGGCATCCCGGCGAGTTCTCCTCGTACGGCGACGGTCCCCTCCTGGCGTTCGGCCGGGCCGGCGCCGGCTGGAGCTTCGCCTACGACACCGATGCCCGCCGCCTCGATCCGGACCGGTTCCTCTCCCCCGCCGCGGACGCCAGTGCGGGCACCCGCGCGGTGGTGGTGTGCGGCGGTCCGGGGACGGAGCACGGCGAGCCGTTCTTCCACCTCTCGGTGGCCCGGGACGGGGCCGAGGAGTACGCGTTCACGTACCGGGCGGGCGAGGTGCGGCGGAGCGGGGAGATCCCGCCGGCGCTGGACCCGGACCGCTTCTCCGTCGGCCCGGCGGACCCCGCCGGCGCGGAGCGGGGGCTGCTGGAGGCGGTGGCCGACGGGTTCGGCGTCGGCCTGCCGCGCCACGCGCTGCTGCACGGGCGGCTGCACGCGTTCACCGCCCGCTCCTGGAGCCGTCCGCCCCGGCAGGGGGAGACGGTCCTGACGGGCCGGTGGGTGCCGTTCGACGGCGACCCGGCGTGACGGGCGCGGTCAGGGGCTGGTGGTGGAGACCGCGAAGACGCGCGGGAAGGCCGGGTCCGTGAGGTCGACGGTGATGTCGGTGGACGGGCGGGGGTCCTCGCGGTCGACGGTCGTGCCCGACCAGGACGGGCCCTCGGGGAAGGTCCAGCCGACGATGTCCGCGTCCCGGCCGGAGACGGTGATCCGGCCGGGGGTGAGCGCGGACCGGCCGGTGCCCGACTCGGCGAGGAAGGTGTCGAGGCCGGTCGCCGTGGTGGTGAACTGGACGTAGAGCCGACTGGTCTTCCAGTTGCTCGTCTCGTAGTAGGCGACGCCGGAGGAGCCCGCCGGCACGGGGACCTCGAAGACCCGGCGCTTCATCAGCGAGGGCCAGTTGTCCTGGAGGCCGACGACGGAGGACTCGCGCTCCTTGTCGATGCCGCTCGCCCGGCTCTGTCCGGCGGAGATCACCAGGTAGCCGGCGGGGATGCCGACGAGCAGGACGATGATGACCGCCGTCAGCCAGCGGCGGAGGATCCTGCGGCGCGGGTCCTCCGGCATCCGCTGCCCGGGCAGGCGCGGCTCCGGCAGGCGCTCCTCGGGCGGGCTCGCGGGCGGGGGGTGGACGCTCATGCCCCGGGGTCCTCCGTGGTGCGGGAGGCGCGCCCGTGCGCCCCGGCGCGGAAGGCCTGCGCGTACCGCTCGTACCGCTCGAACCGCTCCACCCGGCGCCGGTTGGCGCGGCGGAAGCGGCGGGCGACGAGCCGGGCGAGGTCGGCGGCGCCGACCATGCCTGCCTCGGGGCCGAGCTGGGCGCGGGTGATGCGGGCCTCGGGGCGGTAGCCGCGGCCGGTGAGGTGGCGGCGGAACGCGTCCCGGGCGGGGCCGATGAGCAGGTCGTCGGCGGCCGAGACGCCGCCGCCGATGACGAAGCAGGAGGGGTCGAGGGCGGCGGCGAGGTTGGCGATGCCGACGCCGAGCCACTGGCCGATGTCCTGGAGGAGCTCGACGCACATGGCGTCGCCCTCGCGGGCCAGCTCGGTGATGAGCGGGCCGGTGATCTCGGGGACGTTCCCCTTCACCCGGTCGATGATGTTGTACGCCACCGGAGAGTCGGCGGCGGCCAGCTCGCGGGCCTCGCGGACCAGGGCGTTGCCGGAGCTGTACTGCTCCCAGCAGCCGCGGTTGCCGCACGGGCAGCGGTGGCCGCCGGGCACGACCTGCATGTGGCCGAACTCGCCGGCGACGCCGTACTTGCCCCGCTTGACCCGGCCGTCCTCCAGGATGGCGCCGCCGATCCCGGTACCGAGGGTGATCATGACGAGGTGGTCCTCGCCGCGGCCGGCGCCGAAGCGCCACTCGGCCCAGGCGGCGGTGTTGGCGTCGTTGTCCACCATGACGGGAACGGCGAGGCGGTCCTGGAGGGCGTCCCTGAGGGGTTCGTTGCGCCAGGCGAGGTGGGGGGCGAAGAGGACGCGGGCCCGGTCGGCGTCGACCCAGCCGGCCGCGCCGATGCCGACGGCGTGCACGTCGTGCCGGTCGGAGAGGTCCAGGACCAGTTCGACGATGGTGTCCTCGACGACCTTGGGGCTCTTGGACTTGTCGGGGGTCTCGGTGCGGATCTTCTCCAGGATGGTGCCGTCGGCGTCGACGACGCCCGCCATCACCTTGGTCCCGCCGATGTCGATGCCGACCGTCGGCACCCGGGGCGCCGAGAGGTGGGAGCGCCGCTCGCGGGTGCCGACGGTCCGCAGGACACCGCCCCGGGCGGCGGGGTCACGGTAGGTGTTCATCGGGTCGATTCTGCCAGGAGGGGTGTCGGGTCCGCGTGATGATGCGGAGGGCGGGTCACGGGGCGGCGGGGCGCTCCAGCTCGTGGCGGAGGTCGTCCAGCTCGCTGCCGCCCGCCATCTGGCGGGTCAACTCGTCGAGCGTCACCGACCCCTTGGTGTGGCTCGCGGCCATCACGCCGCGCTTGAGCAGGACGAAGCGGTCGCCGACGAGGTAGGCGTGGTGCGGGTTGTGGGTGATGAGGACCACGCCGAGGCCCTGGTCGCGGGCGGCGGCGACGTACTTGAGGACGACGCCGGACTGCTTGACGCCGAGGGCGGCGGTCGGCTCGTCGAGGACGAGGACCTTGGCGCCGAAGTGGACCGCGCGGGCGATGGCCACGCACTGGCGTTCGCCGCCGGAGAGGGTGCCGATGGGCTGGTCGACGTCGCGCAGGTCGATGCCCATGCGGAGCAGCGCCTCGCGGGTGGTGGTCCGCATCCGTTCGACGTCGAGCCGCCGGAAGGGGCCCCGGCCCTTCGTGGGCTCGGAGCCGAGGAAGAAGTTCCGCCAGACCGGCATCAGGGGGACGACGGCGAGGTCCTGGTAGACGGTGGCGATGCCCCGGTCGAGGGCGTCGCGCGGGTTGGCGAGGGCGACCTCCTCGCCCTCGACGCGGAAGGTGCCGGCGTCGTGCCGGTGGAGGCCGGCGACGATCTTGATGAGGGTGGACTTGCCGGCGCCGTTGTCGCCGAGGACGCAGGTGATCTCGCCGGCCCGGACCTCCAGGGAGACCCCTTCGAGGGCGCGGATGTTGCCGTAGTACTTGGAGACGTCGTCCAGTTCCACCAGCGGGGTCGTCGGTGCCGTCACTTGGTCGCCTCCACGCGCTTGCGGATCCAGGCGTTCAGGAGGGTCGCGAGCAGCAGCATCGCGCCCAGGAAGAACTTGAACCAGTCGGGGTTCCACTCGGCGTAGACGATGCCCTTGCTGGTCATGCCGAAGATGAGGGCGCCGACGGCGGAGCCGATGGCCGAGCCGTAGCCGCCGGTGATCAGGCAGCCGCCGATGACGGCCGCGATGATGTAGATCAGCTCGTTGCCGACGCCTTCGCCGGACTGCACGACGTCGAAGGAGAAGAGCAGGTGCTGGCCGGAGATCCAGGCGCAGAGGGCGACGCCCGTGTAGAGGCCGATCCGGGTGCGGTGGACGGGGACGCCGACCGCGCGGGCCGCGTCGGCGCCGCCGCCGACGGCGAAGATCCAGTTGCCGAAGCGGGTGCGGAGCAGGATCCAGGTGGCGAGGGCGACCAGGCCGAACCACCACAGGACGGTGACCTTCAGCTCGACGCCCCCGACGGTCAGCGTGGAGGCGAAGACGGCGTGGGCGGAGGGGAAGCCCTCCATGTCGGCGATCGACTTGGTGGAGACGGTGCCGGTGATCAGCTTGGTGAGGCCCAGGTTCAGGCCGGTCAGCATGAGGAAGGTGCCGAGCGTGATGATGAAGCTGGGCAGTTTCGTCCGGGTCAGCATGAAGCCGTTGAAGGCGCCGACGGCCAGCGTGACGAGGAGCGAGACGCCGACGCCGACCCAGACGTTCGCGGTCATCTGGTAGCTGAACATCGAGGAGACCAGCGCGGAGCTGGTGACCAGGACGCCGGCGGAGAGGTCGAACTCGCCGCCGATCATCAGCAGCGCGACGGGGACGGCCATGATGCCGAGGGTGGAGGCCGCGTAGAGGACGGTGCCGAGGCTGGAGGGGCGCAGGAAGCTGTCGGCGACCACCGCGAAGAAGACGAAGACGGCGATCGCGCCGACGACCGAGCCCAGCTCGGGGCGGGCGAGGAGCTTCTTCAGCGGGGTGGTGCGCAGCAGCCGTTCGTCGACGTGGTCGAGGCCGTCGCCTCCCGCGGGGGGTGCGGTGGCGCTCATCGGGTCCCCCGCTCCGCGTACCGCTTCAGGGCCTCGGCCTGGTCCTCGGTGATGATCTGCGGTCCGGTGAGGACGGGCTTGCCGCCGCCGAGGACGTCGGCGTTGTAGCGGTGGAGCCAGAGCAGGTCGACGGCCTCGTAGCCCTGGAGGTAGGGCTGCTGGTCGACGGCGAAGCCGAGGGTGCCGTCGGCGAGGCCGGCGGCGACCTTGGCGTTGAGGTCGAAGGTGTCGATCTCCGCCTCGCTGCCGGCGCTCTTCGCGGCCTGGGCGGCGGCGTCGGCGAAGGGGGCGCCGAGGGTGACGACGGCGTCGACGTCCTTGTCGGACTGGAGCTTGGCCTCGATGGACGCCTTCACGTCGGGCATGTTGGTGCCGTCGACGTAGAGGTTGACCAGCTCGCCGCCGAAGGTCTCCTTCGTGCCGGCGCAGCGCTGCTCGTGGCCGACGTTGCCCTGCTCGTGCAGGACGCAGAGGGCCTTCTTCCGCCCGCGCTTCGTCAGCTCCTCGCCGACGGCCTGGCCGGCGACGGTCTCGTCCTGGCCGATGTGGGTGAGGGCGCCGAACGCCTTGGACTGCTCGGCGCCGGAGTTCACGGTGATCACCGGGATGCCGGCCTCGACGGCCTTGCGCACGGACGCCTTCATCGCGTCGGGCTTGGCGAGGGTGACGATCAGCCCGTCGACGCCCTTGGCGACGTACGAGTCGATCAGCTGCGCCTGCTGCTGTGCCTCGTCGCTGTGGGCGTAGAGGAAGTTGATGTTGTCCTTGGCGGCGGCCTGCTCGGCGCCGTTCTGGACGATGTCCCAGAAGGTGTCGCCGTCGCCGGAGTGGGTCACCATCGCGAAGGTCCAGCGGGGGGTGTCCACGGCCGCCCGGCCCTGGGCGGCGGCCGCCTTGCGGGCGTCCTCCGCGCGCTTGCCGCCGGTGCTGCTGCACCCGGCGAGCGTCCCTGTGAGCGCGAGGGCGAGCACGGCGCCGACGGCGGCGCGTACCCCTCCTGCCCGAAGCCCTGTCCGAAGCCTGGTCACGAGGCCGTGCCCTCCTTTGTGTCCTTCTGCGTGCATTGCAGTATCGGTCATGCGGCTCTCGGCGCTCGTCACGGGGGTTGTGCCGGACCGGTCGGCACCCCCCGCGCCTCCTCTCGCGGTGTACCCGTCCGGCGGTCCGGGCGCACCTTGACACCGTCCCGCGGGCGCCCCACGGTGGGGCCATGCGCATCGGACTCATCGGTACGGGCCGGATCGGGAGTTTCCACGCGGGGGTGCTCGCCCGGCATCCGGGGGTCGGCTCGCTGGTGGTGGCCGACGCCGATCCGGCGCGGGCGGACGCGGTGGCGGCGGCGCTGGGCGCCGAGGCCGCGCCGGACGTGACGGCGCTGCTCGGCCGGGACCTGGACGCGGTGGTGATCGCCTCGGCGACGGCCGCGCACGCGGAGCTGATCGGCCGGGCCGCGCGGGCGGGCCTGCCGGCCTTCTGCGAGAAGCCGATCGCCCTGGACGTGCCGGGCACGCTGGCCGCCCTGGCGGCGGTGGCGGAGGCGGGCACCGAGCTCCAGCTGGGCTTCATGCGCCGCTTCGACGCCGGCTACCGGGCCGCCCGGGAGGCCGTCCGCGAGGGGCGGCTGGGGAGGCTGCACACGGTGCGGACGGTGACCTCGGACCCGGAGCCGCCGCCCGCCGCGTACCTGCCGCTGTCCGGCGGCCTCTTCCGGGACTGCATGGTCCACGACGTCGACGCGGTGCGCTGGGTGACCGGCCGCGAGGTCGTGGAGGTGTACGCGCGCGGCGCGGACGCGGGGCCCGCGATGTTCCGCGAGGCCGGGGACGTGGACACGGCGGCGGCCCTGCTCACCCTGGACGACGGCACGCTGGTGACGGCGACGGCGACCCGCTGCAACGGCGCCGGCTACGACGTGCGGATGGAGCTGGCCGGGGACCGCGACCAGCTCGTGGTGGGCCTGGACGACCGCGCCCCCCTGACCTCGCTGGAGCCGTCCTCCCCCGCCCCGCCGGCCAAGCCCTGGCCGGGCTTCCTGGAGCGCTTCGCCCCCGCGTACGAGGCGGAGCTGGACGGCTTCGTCCGGCTGGTGCGCGGCGAGGCCCCGAACCCGTGCGACGGCGGCGAGGCGCTGGCCGCGCTGCGGGTCGCGGAGGCGTGCGAGCGGTCCCGGCGGGAGGGGCGGCCGGTGCGGGTGGCGGGCTGACCCGGGGTCAGCCGACCGCGCGGACGGTGCCCTGGGCGAGGGCGCAGAGGGTCTCGCCTCCCTCCTCGTCGACGGTGAGGAGTTCGCAGCGGACGACGGCCTGGCGGCGGCCGGCGTGCAGGACCTCGGCGCGGGCGCGGAGGGTGACGCCGGTGGCGGGGCGGACGTAGTCGATGGAGTAGCCGGCGGTGAGGACGGCCGGGCCGAGGACGGTGCCGGCGGCGAAGGTGATCGCGTTGTCGGCGGCGTACGAGAGGACTCCGCCGTGCACGAAGCCGTTCTGCTGGCGCAGGTCCTCGCGGATCGGCAGTTCCAGGGTGGCGCCGCCGTCGCCGAAGGCGCGGACGTCGGCGCCGACGAGGCGGCTGAAGGGCTGGGCCCGCAGGATGTCGCGGGCCATGGCGAGGGTCGCGGTGTCGGTCACCCGCGCCACCCTACTCGCCGGTACCCCCCTGGGGGTCCTGGTCGAGGAGACCGGCGTCGTGGACGAGGAGGGCGATCTGGACCCGGTTGTCGAGGCCGAGCCGGGCGAGCAGCCGGGAGACGTACGTCTTCACCGTCGGCACGCTCATGTACAGCGCGGCGGCGATCTCCGCGTTGGAGGCGCCGCGGCCGACGGCGACGGCCACCTCCCGCTCGCGGTCGGCGAGCCCGGCGAGGCGTTCGGCGGCGGCGGCCCGGCGGGGGCGGGCCTCGGGCCGGCCGGCGACGTGGCGCATCAGCTGGCGGGTGACGGCCGGGGAGAGGACGGGTTCGCCGGCGGCGACCCGGTGGACGGCGGCGACGATCTCGGCGGGCGGGGTGTCCTTGAGGACGAAGCCGGCGGCGCCGGCGCGCAGGGCGCGCAGCACCTGTTCGTCGGCGTGGAAGGTGGTGAGGACGATGACCTCGGGGGCGCCGGGGCGGGCGCGCAGCCGTTCGGTGGCGGTGAGCCCGTCGACGTGCGGCATGCGGATGTCCATGAGGACGACGTCGGGGGCGAGCCGGGCGACGAGGTCGGGGACCTCGGCGCCGTCGGCGCCCTCGCCGACGATCTCCAGGGTCCCGTCGCCGCCGAGCATCAGGGCGAGGCCCGCGCGGACCAGGGGGTCGTCGTCGACGACGAGGAGCCGGATGGTCATGGGGGCCACGGTAGCCAGGCGGTGAGGGCGAAGCCGCCGCCGGGGGCCGGTCCGTGGTCGAGGCGCCCGCCGGCGAGGGCGGCCCGCTCGGAGAGTCCGATGAGGCCCTGGCCGGAGCCGGGGACGTGCGGCACCGGCCCGTCGGGGGCCGGGTTGCGGACCTCGACGGTGAGGCCGTCGCCGGGCCGGCCGCGCAGGGTGACGGTGACCTCGGCGCCGGGGGCGTGCTTGCGGGCGTTGGTCAGGCCCTCCTGCGCGATGCGGTAGACGGTGCGGCCGGTGGCGGCGGGGACGGTGCCGGGGTCGTCGACGGTGGAGTCGAGGACGACCGTCATGCCGGCGGCGCGGGACTCGTCGACGAGCGCGCCGAGGGTGGCGAGGGTGGGCTGGGGCCGGTCGCCGCCGCCCTGCTCGTCCCCGGGGGCGCGCAGCACGCCGATGATCTCGCGCAGGTCCTGGAGGGCGTCGTGGGCGCTGTCGCGGATGACGCCGGCGGCGCGGGCGATCTGTTCGGGCGGGGCGTCGGGGCGGAACTCCAGGGCGCCGGCGTGGACGCTGAGGAGGGTGAGCCGGTGGGCGAGGACGTCGTGCATCTCGCGGGCGATGGCCTCGCGGGCGAGCCGCTGGGCCTGCGCGGCGCGCAGCCCGGCCTCCGCCTCGGCCCGCTCGGCGCGCTCGCGCAGTGCTTCGACGAGCTGGCGGCGGGCCCGGACGAGCATGCCCCAGGCGGTGACGAGGAGGCAGAGGGCGACGCCGAGGACGATCCCGAGGACGGCGCCGGTCTCGGGGTCGGGGCGGACGAAGACGGTGGCGACGGACCCGGCGAGGGCGAGGGCGAGGACCCAGGCGATGTCCCGGAAGGGGCGGCGGACGGCGACGCTGAAGAGGCCCGCGAGCATGGCGCCCGCGGCGGCCGGGACGAGCGCGCCGGCGACCGCGAGGACGGCGGCGAGCCCGACGGGCCACCGGCGGCGCAGCCAGAGCGCGCAGCAGGCGAGGGCGCCGCCGATCTGGTCGATCAGGTTGACGGGGTCGCTGTGGTAGCGGGTGCTGGTGTCGAGGGCGACGAGTCCGAAGAGGGCGGCGAGCAGGAAGACGAGGGCGTCGACGACCCAGTCGCGGACGGTGCGGCGCGGCCGGGCGGCTCCGGTCCCGCCCGGTGCGACCAGGTGGGAGGGGAGCAGCCAGCGCTGCCGGTCCGTACGGGTCATGTTCGCAATGTACGCAGCCGGGGGCCGCCGCACCGGTCCGCGGCGTCCGTCCGCGACCGAAGTCGCGGAGGTCGGTACTTCGGTCGCGCGGCGGTGGACCGGCGGCCGACGCGGCGGGCCGGGCGGCGTGCGCATGATCGCCGCATGAGGAGATTTCTTGAGGTGTCCGGCTTCCTGCTCACGGTCTTCGGCGTCTGCGGCGTGGTCCGCGAGTTGACGGACGGCTGGTTCTCGTTCATGGGCGCGACGCGCTTCCTGACCGAGCACGTGGGGTTCCTCGAAGGCCGGGAGGTCTTCGCGAACATCGTCCTCGCCGTCCTCGGCCTGGTCCTGATGATCGTCTCGGACCGGGTGGAGAAGCGCTGAGGCTCAGGCTCCGGCCGTGCCGTCGAGGTGCTCGGCCGGCCGGCGCCGGGCGCCGCCGCTCGCGCAGAGCGCGGAGCCGAGGGCCGCGCACGGCACGGAGCCGCCGAGCAGGGCCGGCAGGAGGCCGGCCGCGGCGAGGAGGCCGAGGCCCCAGCCCTGGGTGCGGCGGGCGCGGGCGAGCGGCGGGGACTCGCCGCGGGCGGCGGCGGGGTTGCTTGGCATGGACAGAACCTATCGGGCGTCCGGGTCCGCGCCGCGGCGGCCCCAGGCGGTGCCGGCGAGGACCAGGACGGCGCCGGCGAGGCCGAGGGCGCCGGGGCGGTCGCCGGCCAGGGCGATGCCGGCGAGGGCGGCCCACAGCGGCTCGGTGCCGAGCAGCAGGCTGACCCGGGAGGCGGAGGTGCGGCGGACCGCCCACATCTGCACGAAGAAGGCGAAGAGCGTGCAGAAGACGGAGAGGAAGACCAGTCCGGCCCACTCGCGGGGTCCGAAGTCCAGCGCGGTCGCCCACGGCGTGGCGCCGCCGCCCGCGGCGGCGAGCACGGCGAAGACGAGGACGGCGGTGCCGAGCTGGACGGTGGTGAGGGAGAGCGAGTCGGCCGACCGGACGGCCTCGATCCGGGCCATGGCGAGGACGTGCGCGGTCCGGGCCAGCGCCGCCAGGAGGATCAGCAGGTCGCCGAGGGAGGGGGCGGTGAAGCCGGCGCCCTGGGTGAGCAGGACGACGCCGGCGACGGAGAGCGCGGCGGCGCCGAGGAAGCCCCGGGAGGGCCGCTTCCCGGTGACGGCGGCCTCGGCGAGCGGGGTGAAGATCATGGTGAGGCTGATGATCAGGCCCGCGTTGGTGGCGGAGGTGTGGACGACGCCGTACGTCTCCAGGAGGAAGATCCCGGCGAGGATCGAGCCGAGCAGGGCGGCCCCCCGCCACTGGGCGCCGGTCAGCGCCCGCAGCCCCTTCCATCCGGCGGCGACCAGCACCGGCACCACGAGCGCGAAGCGCAGCACGAGGACGGCGACGACGGTGTGGCTCGTGGTGATGCCCTTGGCCGCGAGGTAGCTGCCGCCCCAGAAGACGGCGACGAGCAGCAGCGGCAGGTCGGTGAGCCAGGCGCGGCGCCGGGCGGCGAAGGGGGCGGGGGCGGCGTACGGCGAGGCGGACGGGGCGGCCATGGCGGGGCGGGTCTCCCACTCTGCTGACGGGGTGGAGACGTCGGCGGCTCGCACTCGGAGCGATCACCGTACCGGGCGGTTCCGGTGGTGGCTACACCTTTCCCTCAGGCGTAACTGCCGTACGTGGGGCGGCCGGCGCGCTCGTACGTGTGGAGGGCGACGCCCGCGCCGGTGACGGTGGTCTCCGTGAGCCGGAAGGCGGTCGGCCGGGCGCCCTCGGCGAAGAGGCGGAAGCCGGTGCCGAGGACGACCGGGAAGACGTGCAGGTACAGGGTGTCGATGAGGTCGTGGGCGAAGAGGGTGCGGGCGAGGCCGCCGCTGCCGTGCATCTGGATCTCGCCGTCGAGGCTCTCCTTGAGCCGCGTCACCTCCTGGACGATGTCCCCGCGCAGCAGGGTCGTGCCGGCCCAGTCGGCGGAGCCGAGGGTGGTGGTGGCGACGTACTTGGGGAGGGAGTTGAGCTTGCTCGCGACGGGGTCGGCGGGGTCGGTCTGCTTCGGCCAGTAGCCCGCGAAGATGTCGTAGGTGCGGCGGCCGAGGAGGAAGGCGGCGGGCCGGGCGAAGATGGCGTCGATGCGGCGGCCGAAGTCCTCGTCGCCGAAGGGCACGGACCAGCCGCCGTGCTCGAAGCCGCCGCTGCGGTCCTCGTCGGGGCCGCCGGGCGCCTGGTAGACGCCGTCGAGGGTGAGGAACTGGGTGAGGCTCAGGGTGGCCATGGGGCTGCCTTTCGTCCGTGGTGCCGTCGTGCTTCACCGGTGTCGACCGCCCCCGGCGCCGGAACTCATCGGTCCGTGCCGAACTCGGTGTCCGATGACCGCCAGCGGCGGTTCCCCGCTCCGGGTTTCCTTGAATCCGCAATCAGTTGTGCGATCCGAAGGAGTCGGGAAGCGATGTCCACGATGAACGGGACGGCGGTACTGGTGACGGGCGGCAGCCGGGGCATCGGCGCGGCCACGGCGGTCCGGCTGGCGCGCGAGGGCGCCGACGTGGCCTTCACCTACGTGCGTGACGAGACGGCGGCCAAGGAGGTGGCGGCCCGCATCGAGGCGGCCGGCCGGCGGGCCCTGCCGCTGCGCGCCGACGCGGCCGACGCGGGGGACGCGGCGGGGGCGGTGCACCGGGCGGCGGACGACCTGGGGCGGCTCGACGTCCTCGTCAACAACGTGGGCGTCGGCGTCCTCGGTCCGCTGGCCTCGCTGGGCCTCGCCGATGTGGACCGGGTGCTCGCGGTGAACGTCCGGGCGGCCTTCCTCGCCTCCCAGGCGGCGGCGGAGCGGCTGCCGGACGGGGGCAGGATCGTCACGATCGGCACCTGCATGACCCAGCGGGTGCCGGGCCCCGGCGGCACGCTCTACACGCTGAGCAAGTCCGCCCTGGTGGGCCTGACGAAGGCGCTGGCACGGGAGCTGGGCGGGCGGCGGATCACCGCGAACATCGTCCACCCGGGCCCGGTCGACACGGACCTCAACCCGGCGGACGGGCCGTACGCGGAGGGGCAGGCGGCCATGACGGCGCTGGGCCGCTTCGCCACCCCGGACGAGGTGGCGGCGGCGGTCGCCTATCTGGCGGGCCCGGAGGGCCGGTACGTGACGGGCGCCGAACTGTCGGTGGACGGCGGGCACGCGGCCTAGGCCGGAAGCGGCCGCCCGGCGGGGGCGCCGGGCGGGGGCGCGAGGGCGCACCGGTGCTGTCGGGCCGGTGCGCCCTCGCGGGGCCGGGCGGGGTGTCGTACCCGCCCAGTCAGGGGCCGGTCGGTGTCGGCCGGCCGGGCCCCCGAGTCGTACGGGCTCCTCAGCCGCCGAGCTCCTGGTGGCGGGCGGTGAGGCGGGCGGCGCCCGCCTCGGTGAGGGAGCCGAAGAGACGGAGGCGGGAGATGCCGCCGTCCGGGTAGATGTCGATCCGCACCCGGGAGCCGACCGCCGGCGCGTCGAGCACGAAGCGGTGGTTGGTGTCGGGCTGGAGGCGGGTCCGGGGCAGGATCTCGGTCCAGTCGTCGGAGCCCTCGGCGGCGACGGAGAGCGCGGCCCAGCCGGCGCTGTTGCCCTTGAGGTACGCGGTGTCGATCTCGACGGCGCGGATCTCGGACTCGGCGGCGAGGCTGTAGCGGATCCAGTCGTTGCCCTTGTCGCGGCGGCGGCGGGTCTCCCAGCCGTCGTCCATCTTGCGGGAGCGGCCCGGCTGGATGGTGTTGGTGGCCGGCGAGTAGAAGCGGTCGGAGGCGTCCTCGACCTGGCCGCCGTTCTCCAGGGCGGCCAGGTCGAAGGTGCCGAGGACCTCGAGCCACCGCGGGTCGGGGGCGACCTCGCCGTACACGCGGAGGCGGGCGATGCCGCCGTCCGGGTGCTGGTTGACCCGGAGGTGGGTGAAGCGCTGCTCGACGTCGACGGCGAAGCCGTTGGCGGCGTGGCCGCCGACGGCGGTGCGCGGGACGAGGGTCGTCCACTTCACGTCGTCGGCGAGGAGGTCCTCGGGCGAGGGCGAGCCGGGTACGGAGGTGGCCTCGACGGAGACGGCCTGCGGGTAGTTGCCGCGGAAGTGGGCGGTGTCGACGACGATGCCGCGGATCACGCCGGGGGCGCCGAGCCGGACGAGGGCCCAGTCGTGGTCCTCCTCGGTCGGGTGCGGCTCGGCGGCGGAGACGCCGCGCCGGCGGCGGGTCTCCCAGCCGTCCATGATCTTGCCCTTGTGACCGAAGTGCTCGGGGTCGAACTCGGCGGCCTCGGGCTTGAGCAGGTTCTCGCGCTCGGCGAAGAACTCGTCGTTGGCGGCGATGACGCCGGCGCCGAGGCGGCGGTCGGCGAGGTCCGCGTACTGGGTGAAGGGGAACTCGGCCGTGCGGTAGTCGGCGTACGGGTCGCCACCGCCGTACGGGCTGGCGTCGCCGGTGAAGGAGGGTATGCCGGTCACGGGTCAGTTGTTCCTTTCGAGGAGGCGGCCGGAGGGCTCGGTCAGGGTGCCGCCGTCGTTGATCTTGCGGCCGTGGAGCCAGGTGGACTTGACGACGCCCTGGAGGGTCTTGCCCGCGTAGGCGGTGATGCGGTTGCGGTGCTGGAGCTCGGCCGGGTCGACGGTGAAGGCGGCGTCGGGGTCGATCACGGCGAAGTCGGCGTCCTTGCCCTCGGCGATGGCGCCCTTCTTCTCCAGCCCCGCCAGGCGGGCCGGGCCCTCGGACATCCAGCGGACCACGTCCTCCAGCGAGTGGCCGCGGCGGCGGGCCTCGGTCCAGATCGCGGGCAGGCCGAGCTGGAGGGAGGAGATGCCGCCCCAGGCCGAGGCGAAGTCCGGCGTCTTCAGGTCCGCCGTCGAGGGCGAGTGGTCGGAGACGATGCAGTCGATCACCCCGTCCGCCAGTCCCTGCCACAGCGCGTCCTGGTTGGCCGCCTCCCGGATCGGCGGGCAGCACTTGAACTCCGTCGCCCCGTCCGGGATCTCCTCCGCGGTCAGGGTCAGGAAGTGCGGGCACGACTCGACGGTGACCTTCACGCCCTCGGCCCGGGCGGCGGCGATCAGCGGCAGCGCGTCGGAGGAGGACAGGTGCAGCACGTGGACCCGGGCGCCGAGCCGGCGGGCCTGGCCGATGAGGTTGGCGATCGCGGTGTTCTCCGCGTCCCGGGGCCGCGAGGCCAGGAAGTCGGCGTACTGGGCGGAGGACTTCTGCGGGGCGGCGGCCAGGTGGTGGGGGTCCTCGGCGTGCACGATCATCAGCCCGCCGAACCCGGCGATCTCGGCCAGCGACCGGGCCAGCTGCTCCTGGTCCAGCTCCGGGAACTCCTCCACCCCCGACGGCGACAGGAAGCACTTGAAGCCGTAGACGCCCGCCTCGTGCAGGGGCCGCAGGTCCTTGACGTTGTCCGGCAGCGCACCGCCCCAGAAGCCCACGTCCACGTGCGCCTTGGCCCGCGCCACCTCCTGCTTGACCCGCAGGTTCTCCACCGTCGTCGTCGGCGGCAGCGAGTTCAGCGGCATGTCCACGATCGTCGTGATCCCGCCGGCCGCCGCCGCCCGGGTGGCGGTCCAGAAACCCTCCCACTCGGTACGGCCCGGATCGTTCACGTGCACGTGCGAGTCGACCAGACCCGGCAGCACGACGTCGTCGCCGACGTCCTCCAGGACCGCTCCCGCCGGCACCTCGGCCCCGTGGGGCAGGACCGCCGCGATCGTCCCGTCCGAGACGGCGATGGCCGCCGGCCGCGTGCCCTCCGGGGTGACCACCCGAGTCGAACGCAGTACCAGGTTGACGTCCACCATGCCCCTTCCCGTTCCACTTCCGCGAAGCAGAATTTCAACGAACTGTTGAAGGAGTCTGCGGCCGGGACGACGGGCCGTCAAGGGCACACTCGTTCCGGCGACACCGAGGAAAGTCGACTTAGAGGTTTCCACAAAGTGGAATGCGAATTTCGTACAGTAGAAGGTAGCTCCGCACATGCGGGACGGACCCGACCCCCGACGAGCAGCCGCCGACAACGGACAAACACCCCGCTGACCGGCCCGGACGCCGAGCCCCGCACTCCGTGCCCGGCCCGGCGGCCCGGTAGGCTGCTGCCTTGCCCGCCTGCCCCGAAAGGACCGTTGACGTGCCGACGTCCAGCGCCAGCACCACCGACGCCGCCAAGCCCGCCGCGAGCGGTGGCGTCCAGTCCCTTGAGCGCGCCTTCGACCTCCTGGAACGGATGGCCGACGCGGGGGGCGAGGTCGGGCTGAGCGAGCTCTCCGCCAGCAGCGGGCTGCCGCTGCCCACCATCCACCGGCTGATGCGCACGCTGGTCGCCTGCGGCTACGTCCGCCAGCAGCCCAACCGGCGGTACGCGCTCGGCCCCCGCCTCATCCGCCTCGGCGAGTCCGCCTCCCGCCTCCTCGGCACCTGGGCCCGCCCCTACCTGGCGCGGCTCGTCGAGGAGACCGGCGAGACGGCGAACATGGCGCTGCTCGACGGCGACGAGATCGTGTACGTCGCGCAGGTGCCGTCCAAGCACTCCATGCGCATGTTCACCGAGGTCGGCCGCCGGGTGCTGCCGCACTCCACGGGCGTCGGCAAGGCGCTGCTCGCGCACACCCCGGACGACGAGGTGCGCGCCCTGCTCGCCCGCACCGGCATGCCGGCCGCCACGGAGAAGACCATCACCACGGCGGACGGCTTCCTCGCGGCGCTGGCGGCGGTGCGGGAGGCGGGGTACGCCGTCGACGACAACGAGCAGGAGATAGGAGTCCGCTGCCTCGCGGTCTCGGTCCCCGACTCGCCGACCGCGGCGGCCATCTCCATCTCGGGGCCGGCGGGGCGGGTCACGGAGGCGGCCACGGAGAAGATCGTGCCCATCCTCCAGCAGGTGGCCCGCGAACTCTCCACGGCCCTCACCACCACCACCCTCAACGGCCAGACCTGACCCCACGAACCGCGCCCCGTCCCGTGTGGGCATACGTCCCGCGGGGCCGCGCCCCGGCGCCCCGTGCGGGCTGCGCCCGCCGTCCCTGGCTGGGCCGCGCCCGCCGTCCCTGTGGGCAATCGTCCCGCAGGGCTGGGGGTCCCCCCTGGACGAAGTCCTTGGGGGAGGGTGGGCACAGGGACGGCGCCCCCTGCCGGGCCAAGGCTTTCCGGGCCTGGGCCCGCACCCCTTGTGCGGCTCCGTACGGGTGCGGGTTCAGGCCCGGTCGCGGAGGCACCGCTAAGGGTGCCGTTCCGTTGTGCCCACCCGTTCCGCCCCAGCGGAACGATTGCCCACAACGAAACGGCGCGGCGGCATCGCAACCAGCCCCACCGGGCGTGGCCCAACGGAACGGCGCGGCGGGGGCGTCAGGCCGGGGGCGGGGGCGTCAGGTGGCCGTCGTGGACGGTGACCGTCTCGTCGGCGGCGGACAGGTGCGTACGGTCATGGGTGACGAGGACCGTCGCCGTCCCCCGCGCCCGGGTGAGGTCCGACAGGAGCGCGACGACCGCCGCCCCCCGCTCGTGGTCGAGCGCGCTCGTCGGCTCGTCGACCAGGAGGACGGACGGCTCGTTCATCAGCGCCCGCGCGATGTTGACGCGCTGGCGCTGGCCGCCGGAGAGCTGGTGCGGCCGGCGCCCGGCCCGGTCCGCGAGGCCGACCGCGTCGAGCAGCTCCATGGCCCGGCCCCGTACCGCCTTCGGCGGACGGCCCGACAGGTGCGCCATGACCTGGAGCTGTTCGACCGCCGTCAGCGAGGGCAGCAGGTTCGGCTGCTGGAAGACGATCCCGACCGACGTCCGCCGCAGCGCCGCCCGCCCCGCCGCGTCGAGCCCCGCCGTGTCCGTGCCGGCGACGACGACCCGCCCCCGGTCGGGGGTCACCAGGGTCGCGGCGACGGCGAGCAGGCTGGACTTGCCGGAGCCGGAGGGGCCGACGACGGCCGTCAGGCGGCCCGGCGGGACCGTCAGGGAGACCGCGTCGAGGGCCGTGAGCCGCCCCTCGCCGTCCGGGTAGGTCAGGGTCACGGCATCGAGTTCGAGGCTCATCGGACGCTCCCGAGCGCGGTGAGGGGGTCGACGGCGGTGATCCGCCGGATGGACAGCGCGGAGCCGACGGCGCCGAGCGCGATGATCACGGCGGCGGGGCCGAGGAGGGTGAGCGGCGAGAGGACGAAGGGCACGTCGCCGCCGCTGACGAGCGCGCCGATGCCGAGGGCGAGGCCGGTGCCCAGCAGCGTCCCGGCCACGAGCATGAGCACGGCCTGCCCGAGGGCGTCGCGCAGCAGGTACGGCGTGGAGGCGCCGAGCGCCTTGAGGACGGCGACGTCGCCGCTGCGCTGGACGGTCCAGACGGTGAAGAAGGCCCCTATGACCAGCGCGGAGATGACGAAGAGGAAGCCGCGCATCAGCTGGAGGGAGCCGTTCTCGGCCTGGTAGGACCCCAGGGCGGTGAGGGCCGCGTCCACGGTCCGCGCCTCCGTGCCGGCGGCCGCGTCGCCGGCCGCCCAGTCGGCGCCGGCGCCGCGCAGCGCGATCACCGTCGCCTGCTCCCCGGTGGCCGTACCGCCGTGCCCGAGCCGCTGCCAGTCGTCGAGCGAGGTCCAGACGACGGGCGTGTGGCTGTACGAGGCGTCCCCGGCGACCGCCGCGACGGTGACCTCCAGCGGGCCGAGCCGGACCGCGTCCCCGGCGCCCGCGCCCAGCTCCTCGGCCGCCGACTCCGACAGGACGGCCCGCCCGGGGGCCACGGCGCCGGGCGCGAGCCCGTCGCCCGGCTCGGTGCCGAAGGCGGAGACGGCGGCCGTCCGCTCGCCCGCGGCCGCGTTGAGGGTGCGGATGCCGAGCGGCGCCGCCCCGGTCACCCCGGGCCGCTCCGCCCAGGCGTTCCACTGCTCCTCCGTCACCGTGGAGTCGGTGAACGAGACCGACCGCCCGGCCGGCGGGGCGGCGAAGGCGATCCGGTCGGCGGGCAGGCCGGTGATCGCGGAGACGTTCTCCCGCGCGAGCCCGGCCGTCAGCCCGGAAAGGAGCCCCACGAGCAGGGTGATCAGCACGATCACCGTGCCCATGAGGGCGAATCGCCCCTTGGCGGATCTCAGGTCTCTCCATGCCACGAACATGGGGCCGAGCCTGCCGTCCCCGGCCCCCGGCGGGCATCGCGCCACGGATGGCTCCGCGATCAAACTTTTGGTTGAGCCCGGACCGCCGCCGTCCGCCTACGCTGGTGACGTCATGGAACCCCCCTCCGCCCTCCCGCCCGCCCCGCGCCCGCTGACCCCCGCCCTGCCCGCCCTGCGCCTCTGTCTCCACCTCCTCATGGCGGGGCTGCTGGTGCTGGCCGCGGTCCGCGCGCACTCCCCGGCGGGCACGGCGCTCGCCGTCGTGACGGGCGCCGTCTACGCGGCGGGCTCGCCGCTGCCGGCCGTACGGGAGTCGCGGCGGGCCGCGGCGGGCTGGCTGACGGTCCTGGCGCTCGCCTGGCTGGCCCTGCTGGGGGCGACGCCGGAGGCGCTGTGGCTGGCCTTCCCGCTGTACTTCCTCCAGCTGCACCTGCTGCCGGCCCGCTGGTCGCTGCCGGCCGTCGCGCTGACGGCGGGCGCGGCGATCGGCGCGTACGTGGGGCACGGCGCCCCCCTGAACCCGGGGGTCTTCATCGGGCCGCTGCTCGGCGCCGCCGTCGCCGTGGCGACCGTCCTCGGGTACCAGGCGCTGTACCGGGAGAGCGAGCGGCGGCGGCGGATGGTCGAGGAGCTGATCACCACCCGGGCCGAGCTGGCGGCGGCGGAGCGGCACGCGGGGACGCTGGCCGAGCGGGAGCGGCTGGCCCGGGAGATCCACGACACGCTCGCGCAGGGGCTCTCCTCGATCCAGCTGCTGCTGCGGGCGGCCGAGCGGGCGCTGCCGGCCGGTTCCCCGGCGGCGGACCACATCGACCGGGCGCGGCAGGCCGCGCAGGACAACCTGGCGGAGGCGCGGCGGTTCGTGCGGGCGCTGACGCCCCCGGACCTGGAGCACGGTTCGCTGGCGGCGGCGCTCGAACGGCTGTGTGAGCCGGGGGCGGGGCCGCGGATGCGGTTCTCGGCGAGCGGGACGCCGGTGGAGCTGCCGACCCCGTACGAGGTGGCGCTGCTGCGGATCGCGCAGTCGGCGGTGGGGAACACGGTGCGGCACGCGGCGGCGGACCGGGCGGAGATCACGTTGTCGTTCATGGAGGACTCGGTGGCACTGGACGTGGTGGACGACGGGAAGGGCTTCGACCCGGAGGCGGTGCGCCCCTCCGGGGACGGCGGCGGGTTCGGGCTGCCGGCGATGCGCTCGCGGGCCGAGTCGCTGGGCGGCACGTTCACCGTCGAGTCCGCGCCGGGGCAGGGCACGGCCGTCGCGGTCACCCTCCCGCTGCCCGGCGGGGGGCGGGCGTGACGGGGGCGGCGGTCCGGCTGCTGCTCGCCGACGACCACCCGGTGGTGCGGGCCGGGCTGCGCGCGGTGCTGGACACCGAGCCCGGCTTCACCGTGGTCGGCGAGGCGGCGACGGCGGAGCGCGCGGTGGAGCTGGCGGCCGCCGGGGGCGTCGACGTGGTCTTGATGGACCTCCAGTTCGGCGCGGGGATGCACGGCGCGGAGGCGACGGCGGCGATCACGGCGGTGCCGGGCGGGCCGAAGGTGCTGGTCCTGACGACGTACGACACGGACGCGGACATCCTGGCGGCGGTGGAGGCCGGCGCGTCGGGCTATCTGCTGAAGGACGCGCCGCCGGAGGAGCTGGCGGCGGCGGTGCGGACGGCGGCGGCCGGCCAGTCGGCGCTGGCGCCGGCGGTGGCGCACCGGCTGATGGACCGGATGCGGACCCCGGCGGAGGCGCTGACCAAGCGGGAGCTGGAGGTGCTCCGACTGGTCGGGGAGGGCCTGTCGAACCAGCAGATCAGCAAGGTGCTCTTCCTCAGCCAGGCGACGGTGAAGTCCCACCTCGTGCACGTCTTCGCCAAGCTGGGCGTCGACTCGCGGACGGCGGCGGTGGCGGCCGCCCGCGCCCGGCGGCTGATCCGGCTCTGACCGTCCGGCCGGCCCGGTTCAGCGCTGGGCGGGCGGCGGGGGCGGGCCGAAGAGCTCGACCGCGTTGCGGACGGCCGCGAGGCCCCCCGCGAGGGCGCTGACGGAGCCGAGCGAGCCGGCCACCAGGAGCAGGCTGCGGCGCAGCCGCCACACCTCGGGGGCCCCGCTCACCGCCATCGCGTCGAGCGCGGCCAGTTCGTCCTCGGCGATCTCCCGGTCGGCGAACTCCACGCGGTGTCCGGCCAGTTCGCGCCGGAGCCGGGAGACGGCGGACCGCAGTCCGGCCACCCTCGGGTCCACTGTCTCGCCGGTCACTCGCCTCTGCCCCACGCTCCGCAACACGGCCCCCCACTCCGAGACGTCCGTTCCCGATGCCTCCGGGCGGCGGTCGGGCGCCCTGAGTGGGGGTCAGTTAACCCCCCGGCCGCCCGGCGGGGAAGAGCCCGTGCCGCGCATTCATGCGACCGTGTCATTCCGCCTCGTGCGGTATGCAGTCTCCATGACGAAGACAGCCTCCCCCTCCCCTTCCACCCCTCCCCTCGTCGCCGGGCTGCTGCTCGCCGCGGGCGGCGGACGCCGGCTCGGCGGGCGCCCGAAGGCGCTCCTCCCCTACCGGGGCCGGCCGCTGGTCGAGCACGCGGTGCGGGTGCTGCGCGAGGGCGGCTGCGCGGTGGTGCACGTGGTGCTCGGCGCCTCGGCGGAGCTCGTACGGGAGCGGGCGGAGCTGACCGGGTGCGTCCTGGTGGAGAACCCGGGGTGGGCGGACGGGATGGGGTCCTCGCTGCGGGTGGGGCTCGCCTCGCTGGCGGCGGATCCGCGCGGGGTGGACGCGGCGCTGGTGTCGCTGGTGGACCAGCCGGGGATCGGCGCGGCGGCGGTGGCCCGGGTGCGGGGGGCGTACGGGGCGCGGGACGCGCTGGCGGCGGCCTCGTACGACGGGAAGCGGGGGCATCCGGTGCTGTTCGGGGCGGACCGGTGGGCGGGGATCGCGGCGGGCGCGGAGGGCGACCGGGGGGCGCGGGACTACCTGGCGGCGCACCGGGAGGCGGTCGCGCTGGTGGACTGCTCGGACGTGGCCGAGCCCTTCGACATCGACACGGAGGCGGACCTGTACCGGCTGGAGGGGTGAACGGGGCCGGGGGCGGGCACCTGGAGTGAGGGGGCTGGCACCCGGAGCCACGTTCTGTCGACTCGAAGAATCTCGACATCAACAATCCATTGAACTTCCACTATGAGGAAACTAATATCCACTGCGTAGAAGCGCCTGATCCCCTGTGACGGCGCTCGCGGCCGTATCTCGGCACCCGCGGCACTCCGTGCCGTCCGTGACGCCCGGCGGCCGCCAGGCACCGCACGCGTAGTCCGCTGAAGGAAGTGACAGTTCATGTCCGCACCAGCGCCGTCCACCCTGGTCGTCGTCGACGCCGAGCCCCTGCCGCGCCAGGAGAAGGTGCTGACGGAGGCGGCCCTCGCCTTCGTCGCCGAGCTCCACCGCCGCTTCACCCCGCGCCGGGACGAGCTCCTCGCCCGCCGCGCCGAGCGCCGCGCCGAGATCGCCCGCACCTCGACCCTCGACTTCCTGCCGGAGACCGCCGCGATCCGCGCCGACGACTCCTGGAAGGTCGCGCCGGCCCCGGCGGCCCTGAACGACCGCCGCGTCGAGATCACCGGTCCCACCGACCGCAAGATGACGATCAACGCGCTCAACTCGGGCGCCAAGGTGTGGCTCGCGGACTTCGAGGACGCCTCGGCGCCCACCTGGGAGAACGTGGTCCTCGGCCAGGTCAACCTGATCGACGCCTACACCCGGAACATCGACTTCACCGACGCGCGCACCGGCAAGTCGTACGCCCTCAAGCCCGCCGAGGAGCTCGCCACGGTCGTCATGCGCCCGCGCGGCTGGCACCTGGAGGAGCGCCACCTCACCTTCGAGGGCCGCCCGGTCCCCGGCGCGCTGGTCGACTTCGGCCTGTACTTCTTCCACAACGCGCAGCGCCTGATCGACCTCGGCAAGGGCCCGTACTTCTACCTGCCGAAGACCGAGTCGCACCTGGAGGCCCGCCTCTGGAACGACATCTTCGTCTTCGCCCAGGACTACGTCGGCATCCCGCAGGGCACCGTCCGCGCCACGGTCCTCATCGAGACCATCACGGCCGCGTACGAGATGGAGGAGATCCTCTACGAGCTCCGCGACCACGCCGCCGGCCTCAACGCGGGCCGCTGGGACTACCTCTTCTCCATCGTCAAGAACTTCCGTGACGGCGGCGCCAAGTTCGTCCTCCCGGACCGCAACGCGGTCACGATGACGGCCCCGTTCATGCGCGCGTACACCGAACTCCTCGTCCGCACCTGCCACAAGCGCGGCGCGCACGCGATCGGCGGCATGGCCGCCTTCATCCCGTCCCGCAAGGACGCCGAGGTCAACAAGGTCGCCTTCGAGAAGGTCAAGGCCGACAAGGACCGCGAGGCCGGCGACGGCTTCGACGGCTCCTGGGTCGCCCACCCCGACCTGGTCCCGATCGCCATGGCCTCCTTCGACGCCGTCCTCGGCGACAAGCCGAACCAGAAGGACCGGCTGCGCGAGGACGTCTCCGTGGCGCCCGGCGACCTCATCGCCATCGACTCGCTCGACGCCAAGCCCACCTACGAGGGCCTGCGCAACGCCGTCCAGGTCGGCATCCGCTACATCGAGGCGTGGCTGCGCGGCCTCGGCGCCGTCGCCATCTTCAACCTGATGGAGGACGCGGCCACCGCCGAGATCTCCCGCTCCCAGATCTGGCAGTGGATCAACGCGGGCGTGGAGTTCGAGCACGACGGAAAGACCGTGACGGCCACCCCCGAGCTGGCCCGCCAGGTCGCCGCCGAGGAGCTCGCCGCCCTCCGCGCCGAGATCGGCGACGAGGCCTTCGCGGCCGGCAAGTGGCAGCAGGCCCACGACCTCCTCCTCCACGTCTCCCTCGACGCGGACTACGCGGACTTCCTCACCCTCCCCGCGTACGAGCAGCTGGTCGGCTGATCCCGCACCACCCACGACGGGGCCCGTCCCTCCCGGCGAACGCACAGCTCCGGGGAGACGGGCCCTGTTCCGTCACAGAGGACGTGACGGAACCGAGATATGCAGCTACCTAGCGGTAATAAGACGCGGCGTGCGAGATTCCGCCATGCCACCGGCCGGCGGTCGTCCCCCACGTCACTGCGCACCCGCAGGAGAGCACAGCCATGCCCTCGACCCCCCACCGCGCGCTGCGCGCGTTCCTGGCCCTGTGTACCGCCGCCGGACTCGCCTCGCTGACCGCTCCGCCCGCCCAGGCCTCCCCCGGCGGCGGCCCCACCGCCGTCGTCGCCATGGGCGACAGCTACATCTCCGGCGAGGCCGGCCGCTGGCTCGGCAACAGCCTCACGAACTCCGGCGCCCGCGACGGCACCGACCGCGCCTGGACCGGCGGCGGCCACGACCCCGCGCGGGTGTACGGCACCACCGCCGGCGGCTGCCACCGCTCGGACGTCTCCGAGGTCAGGAGCGCCGGACCGATCGCGAGCTCCCTGATCAACCTGGCCTGCTCCGGGGCGACCACGCAGAACGTCTTCCGCGCCTCGCAGGGCGGCCTGCCGTACAAGGGCGAGGCCCCGCAGGCCGACCGGCTGGCCGCCGTCGCCGCCTCCCACGACGTGGAGCTGATCGCCCTGTCGATCGGCGGCAACGACCTCGGCTTCGCCGACATCATCACCGCCTGCGCCACCGACTACATCGTCTGGTACTCCTACTGCCACGACGACCAGCAGGCCGAGGTGGACGCCCGGATCGACGCCGCGATGGCCTCCGTCGGCAAGGCCGTCGACGAGGTCCGGGCCGTGATGACCGGCGCGGGCTACGCGGCCTCCGACTACCGGATCGTGCTCCAGTCCTACCCGTCCCCGCTCCCCCGCGCCGCCGAGAACCGCTACTCCGAGAGCGGCTGGGCCCGGACGAACACCGGCGGCTGCCCCTTCTGGAACAAGGACTCCGACTGGGCGCGGGACTCCCTCGTCCCCCAGCTCGCGAACCGGCTGCGGCAGGTGGCGGTGGCGAAGGGCGCGCAGTTCCTCGACCTGCGGGACGCGCTCCAGGGGCGTGAGGTGTGCGCGAGGGCGAGCCGTCAGGTGACGGCCTCGCTGCCGCCGTCGGGGGCGTCGAGCGAGTGGGCGCGGTGGATCGACAGCCAGTCCACCCAGGGGCTCGTCCAGGAGTCCATGCACCCCAACGCGTACGGTCAGCAGGCGCTCGGACGGTGCCTCGCGCTGATCCACGCCGTGCCGTCGGGCCACCGCGCCTGCCGGAACACGGCGGGCGCGGGCCCGTCGGGGATGTACCTCACGGCAGGCTGATGCCGAGCGGGCCGAGGACGCGTGCGGCGCCGTGCCGGTCGGCCTCGGCCATCGCCCGGACCAGGGCGGCCGAGCCGCCCGGCCACTCGGCGGCGGCCGCGTCGAAGGCGGCCCGGCGCGACTCCAGCGGGCCCTTCTTGGCGGGCAGCCGGTCCAGGACGTGCAGGGCGCGGGCCGCGACCGGCACCTGGATCGCGTCGGCCTCCTCGCCGCGCGCCCGGAGCGCGTGCAGGGCGTAGGCGCCGACGACCGGGGAGCGCAGCGCCCCGCGCAGGGCGCCGGGCGGGGCGGCGGCCGTGTCGAGGAGCTCGAACAGGCCGCGTACGGAGGCGCCTTCGGCGACGTGGGCGTGCACCGTGCCGAACGCGTCGAGCAGCTCCGACCAGGCGTCGGAGGTGTCCCGGCGGGCGTGCAGCCAGTCGGCGAGCGCCCGGGCGGCGGCCGCCCGCGGCCACTGCCCGGCGGCGGCGACCAGCTCCCGGGCCGGCCAGGCGGCGGCCTCGGCGGCGGTGGGCGCGGCGACCCGGCGCACCCGCAGGAGGTAGCGGACGGTGGCGGCGCCGCGCGGGGTCAGCCCGAAGGCGTCGCCGGCGCGGAAGACGAGGCCGGTGGCGGCGAGCCGGTCGACGACGGCGGCGAGTTCGCCGGCCGGGCCCTCCAGGCGGGCCCGGTCGTCCTCGCCGAGGCCGGTGGAACCGGTGAGCCGGACGAGTTCGGGCACGGGAGGGGTGACGTACGCGCCGGCCGCGCCCTCCGGCACGGGGACGGGCACGTCCTCCAGGGCCGGGTCGACGGTCCAGTCCTCGTACTCGGCGGCCCGGCGGGCGACCGAGTCGGCGGCGCAGCCCCGCTGGTAGAGCGCGTACAGCAGGTGCGGTGCCTCGCCGCCGTACGGCTCGTACTCCTCCTCGGCCAGTTCCTCGACGGCGGCGAGCAGCGTGTCGGCGTCCCGCTCGACGTCCTGCCGGCCGTTCCCCCCGGGGGTCCGCCCGTCGCTCCCGGCGGGCGGCGGGACGGGGACGCCGGTGTCGCCGAGGTAGTCCATGTGCTCGTCGAGGAGGGCGTCGGCGAGGACGAGGTGGGGGAAGTCGTCGGGGCCGGGCGCGAAGTGGGCGTAGGCGCCGGCGAGCTGCTCGGCGAGCCCGGCGGCGGTCCAGCGGTCGAGGAGGGCGGCGGTGACCCGCCCGATGCCGGCGGCGACGGCGTGGTCGGTGAGGAGCGGTCCGACGACGGGCGGCCGCTCGGCGTCCCGTACGTAGGCGCGGGCGACGGCCTCGGCGAGGACGGTGTCGGCGAGCGCGGTCCGTCCCATCAGGTCGGCCCGCAGCACCCCGTCGGGCAGCGGCGCCCCGTCGAGGGCCGCGATCCGCCGCCGTACGTCCTCGGCGTCGGCGAGGTCGGCGCCGACGGTCCGCAGCAGCGAGGCGTACCAGCGGTGCCAGGTGAGGTTGCCGGGGTCGGCCATGGCCCGCTCGAAGTCCCCGGCGCTCTCGTCGACGACGGCCGCGACCCGCTCGCGCAGCCCGCCGTCGAAGCAGCCGGCGAGCGCCCCGAGGACGGCCGGGTAGGCGGCGAGCTCCCCCGGCGGCACGTACACGAACGCCGGCAGGTCCTCCACGAGCAGCCGGCGCACCAGCTCCGGCCCCGGTTCCGGCAGTCCGCTCGCCCGGTCCGCGCCGCGCAGCGCGAGCAGCCCGAGGACGACCTCGGCGGCCCGCAGGAACGCGGGGTCGCGCGTCTCCGCCCCGCCGTCGAGGCGCTCGACGAACCTGTCCAGCCCGGTATTGGTGAGAACGGTCTCGGCCACGGTTCCAGGGTAGGTCGGGGGCGGCGGGAACGGCCTGAGGGACACCCCCGGCGGGGTCAGCGGACGATGACGGTCCGGGGGGCGGAGAAGTCGCCCCAGGTGCCGTCGGGGAGGCGGGCGCGGAGGGTGAGGGTGAGGGTGGTGCCGGGTTCCGCCTGGGCCGGGAAGGTGTAGGTCGCGCGGCCGGGGGGCGGGGTGGTGCCCCAGGCGATGGTGGTGGCGAAGCGGCCGTCGATGTGGAGTTCGTGGTGGGTGACGGGGGCTCCGGTGTCGGGCGGGGTCCAGGTGAGGGTGATCTCGCCGCGGTCGGAGGCGGCGGCGAGGGCGAGCGGGGAGGTGTTGGGGGGCGCGCCGGGGGCGGGGGCGGTGGTGAGGTCGGCGGGGGCGCTGTCCGGGGAGGAGTTCTCGGCGGCGTCGCGGGCGCGGAGGGTGAAGGAGTAGGCGGTGCCGGGGCGCAGGCCGGTGAGGCGGGCGGTGGTGGCGGTGCCGGGGGCGGTGTGGACGCGGACGCCGCCCTGGTGGACGTCGTAGGCGGTGACGCGGGTGTCGTCGCGGGAGGCGGTCCAGGTGAGGAGGGCGGCGCCGGGGCCTTCGGGGGTGACGCGCAGGGCGCGGGGGGCGGTGGGGGGTTCGCGGTCCTCGGCGGTGGCGCGCGGCGTGGTGGCGGGGACGGCGGGGGTGGCGGGCGAGAGGTTGCCGGCGGCGTCGCGGGCGCGGACGGCGAAGGCGTGGCGGGTGCCGGGGGCGAGGCCGGTGACGTCGGCCATGAGGGTGGTGGCGGGGAGTTCCCTGACCGGGCGGCCGTCCTGGAGGACCTGGTAGCCGGTGACGGCCCGGTCGTCGGTGGCGGCCTCCCACATGACGTGGACGGTGGTGGCGCTGCCGGCGGTGGCGGTGAGGCCGGTGGGGGCGGCGGGCGGGGCGGTGTCCCTCGGTTCCGCGGCCCCGGCGCCGGAGCAGGCGGTGAGGGCGAGGAGCGTTCCAGTGATCAACAGGCGTGCGGCGAGCGGGTGTTGCACGGCCGGCCTCCGTCCGTCTCCGTCCGTCGGAAAGGTCTGGACCTATATCGCACGGGCGGGCGGCGGCCGCAAGGGGGCGGTCGCGGGGACGTGGTCACGGGGGCGTTGTCAGTGGGGTGCGCTTCACTGGTTCCATCACTCTCCGTAGTCGATTCTTGGGGGGATCATGACGGACCGTTGTCTGTACGTGTCGTCGGACGGGGTGCGGCGGCGCGGCTGGAGCGACGCGATGGTGCGGGAGCTGCTGGGGCTGCCGGACGTGCGGGGGCGCGATCCGCGCCGGTGCGCGCCGGTGCGGCTGTACCTGCTGGCGCGGGTGGAGGCGGTGGAGCGGACGCCGGAGTTCGCGGCGGCGTCCGCGGCCCTCGCGGGGGCGTGGCGGAGCGCCGCCGTCGGGGTGCTCGCCGGGCGGCGGCGGGCCGCCGTGCTCGC
>NZ_JBEZUZ010000074.1:0-41442 GCF_040636735.1 Streptomyces sp. NPDC035033
TTGTCCCACGAGGGCTGGTCGAAGACCGGCTCGGGCAGGAAGAGGAAGTCGACGTTGGCCGTGATCTCGGAGAGGACGGTCAGGCGGGTCCGAGCCCGCCGCCGAGTACTGGCTGCGCCAGGCCGCCGAGCAGGGCCACGCACTGGGCGCCTACGCCCTCGCCGACCTCCTGGAGCACCGCAGCGACGTCGGCGCCGAGCGCTGGCTGCGCGCCGCCGCCGAACAGGGCCACCGCGAGGCCGCCTACCGCCTCGCCCTCTCCCTGGAGCGGCGCGCCACCGAGGCCCTGCGCGGCCCGCACGCCTACGGCCCCGCCGCGCCCGCCGGCCGGGCCGGTCGGGCGTACGACACGGCCGGCCGGCTGCGCGCCGCCGACCCCCTCCGCACGGGCGACCGCGCCCCCGCGGCCGCACGCCCGGCGGCGGCCCCGCCCCCCGCCGGGGAGACCCCCGGCGCCGGGCTGCTCGGCGAGGCCGAGCAGTGGTTCCGGCAGGCGGCCGCCCGGGGCCACCGCCGGGCCGCCCTGCATCTGGGGGCGATCCTGGAGCAGCGCGGCGAGCTGAAGGAGGCCGGGCGCTGGTACCTCAGCTCCGCCAAGGAGGGCGAGGCCAAGGCCGCCTGCGCCCTCGGCTTCCTGCTGCGCGACGCGGGCGACGAGGAGAGCGCCGCCGTCTGGTGGCTGCGCGCCGCCCAGGACGGCGACGGCAACGCCGCCAACGCCCTGGGCGCCCTGCACGCCGCCCGCGGCGAGCAGCAGACCGCCGAGCGCTGGTACCGCGCCGCCATGGACGCCGGCGACGTCAACGGCGCCTACAACCTCGGCCTGCTCTGCGCCGCCCAGGACCGGCTCCCGCAGGCCGAGCAGTGGTACCGCCGCGCCGCCTACGCCGGCCACCGCGAGGCCGCCAACGCGCTCGCCGTGCTGCTCCTCCAGGCCGGCGACGCGAACGGCGCCGAGCCGTGGTTCTCCAAGGCCGCCGAGGCCGGCTCCGTGGACGCCGCCTTCAACCTGGGCATCATCCACGCGGGCCGCGACGACGACCGCACCGCGCTCGTCTGGTACGAGCGGGCCGCCGCCGCCGGGCACACCGAGGCCGCCCTCCAGGTCGGCATCGCCGCGCTGCGCGACGGCGACGAGCAGACCGCCGAGCGACACCTGCGGTGCGCGGCCGGCGGCGGCAGCGCCGAGGCCGCCTTCCGGCTCGCCACCGTCCTCGACGCCCGCCGCCCCGACCCCGGCCCGGTGGTCCTCGGCGCCCCCGTCGACCAGAAGACCGAGTGCGAGGAGTGGTACGAGCGGGCCGCCGAGCAGGGCCACCGGCGCGCCCAGGTCCGGGTCGGGATGCTCGCCGCCGGCCGCGGCGACCTCACCGGGGCCGCCCGCTGGTACCGGGAGGCCGCCGAGGCCGGCAGCCGCAACGGCGCCTTCAACCTGGGGCTGCTCCTCGCCCGCGAGGGCAGCGAGCGGGAGGCCGCCCTCTGGTGGACCCGGGCCGCCCGGGCCGGCCACGGCCGCGCCGCGCTCCGGCTCGCGCTGCTCGCCGCCCGCCGGGGGGAGCTGTCCGAGGGCCGCGGCTGGTGCGCCCGCGCCGTGGAGCTCGGCCCCGCCGAGGTCGCCGAGCGGGCCGCGCGGCTCAGCGAGGCGCTGCACCAGGAGCTCACGGCGTAGAACCGATTTGCTCCTGTCTCACGGGTCCCGTAAGGTGGTGTTCACCGACGCGGGGTGGAGCAGCTCGGTAGCTCGCTGGGCTCATAACCCAGAGGTCGCAGGTTCAAATCCTGTCCCCGCTACTCAGTAGCCCGAAGGCCCGGACCGTCTCAGGACGGTCCGGGCCTTCGGCGTTCCCCGGGAGGGCGGGCAGGGGAAAGGCGCCCCGGAGGGCGCCCCCGTCGTCTTCCCGTCAGGCCTTCGCGGCGCAGTCCGGGCAGAGACCCCGGTACGTGACCTCGACGTTCGAGATCGTGAAGCCGAAGCGCTCCGTGGCCGGCAGGTCCCGCAGCGGGTCGCCCGCCGGGTGGACGTCCCGGATCGCGCCGCAGCCGGCGCAGACCAGGTGCTGGTGCGGCCGGTGGGCGTTGGGGTCGTACCGCTTGGCGCGGCCGTCGGTGGCGACCTCGATGACCTCGCCGAGCGTCACCATCTCGCCCAGCGTGTTGTAGACGGTCGCACGGGAGATCTCGGGCAGGCGCTCGACGGCGCGGGCGTGCACCTCGTCGGCGGTGAGGTGCACGTGGTCGCCGTCGAGGACCTCGGCGACGACACGGCGCTGCGCGGTCATCCGCCAGCCGCGTCCGCGCAGCCGTTCCAACAGGTCGCTCATGAGGGCCAGGGTAACAGCGGGGAGAAACCGGGCGGAGGGCCCGGCTCAGTCGGCCGTGCTGTGGGCCGGCAGCCAGCAGCGGATGATGTCGCGGACCGAGACCATGCCGACCGGCCCGAGGCCGTCGAGGACGACCAGGTGGCGGAAGCCGCCGCGGGTCATCGCCCCGGCCGCCTCCTCCAGGGTCCAGCCGGGCGCGGCGAAGACGACCTCGTGGGTGGTGTGGGCGCCGGCCGTCTCGCGGTCCGGGTCCTCGCCGCGGCCGAGGGAGTTCAGGACGTCGCGCTCGGTGAGGATGCCGATCCCGGCGTCCCCGTCGAGGACGACGGCCGCGCCGACCCGGCGGGCGGACATCAGCTGGGCGGCCTGCCGGAGGGTGTGGGCGGGTCCCACGGTGAGGATCACCGTGCTCATGGCGTCGCGGACGAGCATGGCTGTCGGCCACCTCCTCGGAGAACCGCCCCGGGGGCGGTTCACACATGCACAAGTGGAGGCCCTCAGCGTCGCACCGCGGGAGGGGGCCGACAAGGGGGCGTGCGGGGCGTCCCCGGGGCGGTCGGGGGCGTGCTCAGGCGCCGGCGGCCCCCTCGTGCCCCAGGCGGCCCAGCAGCTCCTCGTGCAGCAGGCCGTTGGAGGCCGCCGCGTTCCCGCTGTGCGGGCCGGGCCGCCCGTCGAGGCCGGTGTACGAGCCGCCGGCCTCCTGCACCACGATCGCCACCGCCGCCATGTCCCACAGCGACAGCTCCGGCTCGGCGCACAGGTCCACCGAACCCTCGGCGACCATCATGTACGGCCAGAAGTCGCCGTACGCCCGGGTCCGCCAGCACGCGCGCGTGAGGTCCAGGAAGGCGTCCAGCTTCCCCCGCTCCTCCCAGCCGCTCAGCGAGGAGTACGCGAACGAGGCGTCGGCCAGCGAGGCCACCCGGGAGACGCCGATCCGGCTCCCCGACGCGAAGTCGGCGCCGGTGAAGGCGCCCAGGCCCTTCGCCGCCCACCAGCGGCGGCCCAGCGCCGGCGCCGACACCACGCCGACCACCGGCTGGAAGCCGGACTCGCCCTCCTCCATCAGCGCGATCAGGGTCGCCCACACCGGCACCCCGCGCACGTAGTTCTTGGTGCCGTCGATCGGGTCGATCACCCAGCGGCGCGGGCCGGTGCCCTCGACGCCGTACTCCTCGCCCAGGATCGCGTCCTCGGGCCGCTCCTTCTGGAGTCCGGCGCGGATCAGCTCCTCGGCGGCCCGGTCCGCCTCGCTCACCGGGGTCATGTCCGGCTTGGTCTCGACCTTGAGGTCCAGGGCCCGGAAGCGGGCCGTGGTGGCCGCGTCGGCGGCGTCCGCGAGGGCGTGGGCAAGGCGCAGGTCATCGTGGTAATCGGCCATGCCCGGCACTCTAGCGCCGCCCCGGGCCCGCCCGGCGAACCGTCTCGCCCCGCCGGACCACGCCGCCCGCCCCTTGACAGCGCCCGCGCGCCTGCCGACGCTGGGGGACCACCGTCCGGCCCGGAGGCGCGCATGCCGACCGCCCGCGAGGCACTGCTCGACGCCGCCCGCACCGCGCTGGCGCGGCACCCCTGGTCCGCCGTCCGGATGGCCGACCTCGCCGTCGCGGCCCGGGTCTCCCGGCAGACCCTCTACAACGAGTTCGGCAGCAAGGAAGGGCTGGCCCGGGCCCTCGTCCGCCACGAGGCGGACGCCTACCTCGACGGGGTGCGCCGGCTGCTCGCCGCGCCCGACCCGACCCCGGCCGCCCTCGCGGCCGTCGCCGAGTGGACCGTGGTCCGGGCCGGGGACCGGCCGATACTGCGCGCGCTGCTCACCGGCGCCTGGACCGAGGGCCTGCCCCGGCCCCGTCCGGCCCGGCCGGGCGCCCGCCCCGCCCCCGTGCCGGCCCAGCGGCGGGCCGACACCGGGCCGCCGGCGCCGGGGGAACTGCTCGCGACGGCCGCGCTCTGCGCGGGGGAGCGGCGGGCGGCCGGCTGCGAGCTGGCCCTGCGGCTCGCCCTCAGCCACGTGGTCGCCCCGGCGCTGCCGCCGGAGGGTCAGTGCGCCGAGCCGGAGAGCTGGAGGCCGATGACCCCCACGATGACGAAACTGATCGAGACGATCTTGAGCGTGGAGACCAGGTCGCCGAGGAAGACCATGCCGTAGATGGCGGTGCCGGCGGCCCCGATCCCGGTCCACACCGCGTACGCCGGACCCACGTCGAGCTTCCGCAGGGCGAGCGTGAGCAGCCCGAAGCTGCCGAGGGCGAAGCAGGCGAAGGCGATCGTCGGCCACAGTCGGGTGAATCCGTGCGAGAGCTTCAGGCAGACCGCGAAACCCGTTTCCAGGAGCCCCGCGACCACCACCAGCAGCCACGCCATCGTCCCTGCCTCCCACCCGTTCGGATTCGTCGCACTTGTGCGGTTATGTCCTTACCGGCCTGGGTGGAGACGTAAACACCCCGGTGGCGCCGGGGTCAGTCGCCCTCGCGGCGCTCCCGGGTGGCGAGCAGCCGCCGCAGCGAGAACAGCCGCGCCGGATCGGCGTGCCCCTCCGCCACCCAGGCGTCCAGGGCGCACTCCGGCTCGTCGTGGCTGCACGCGCGCGGGCAGTTCTCCGTGCCCGGCTCCAGGTCCGGGAAGGCGTGGATGACCCGGGACGGATCCACGTGGTGCAGGCCGAAGGAGCGCACGCCCGGGGTGTCGATGACCCAGCCGTCCACCGCGTCCAGCGGCAGCGCGAGCGCCGAGGTGGTGGTGTGCCGGCCGCGTCCCGTCACCGCGTTCACGTGGCCGGTGATCCGCCGCTTCTCCTCCGGCACCAGCGCGTTGACCAGCGTCGTCTTGCCGACGCCGGAGTGGCCGACGAAGGCCGTCACCCGGCCGTCCAGGTGCTCCCGCACCCGGTCCGCGGCCCCGCCGTCGTACAGCTCCTCCCGGTTCACCACCACGTGCGGGATGTCCAGGGCGCCGTAGAGCTCCAGCAGCTTCTCCGGCGGCGCCAGGTCCGACTTGGTCATCACCAGGAAGGGCTCCAGGCCGCCGTCGTACGCGGCCACCAGGCAGCGGTCGATCAGCCGGGGGCGCGGCTCGGGGTCGGCGAGCGCGGTGACGATCGCGAGCTGGTCGGCGTTGGCCACGACCACCCGCTCGTACGGGTCGTCGTCGTCCGCCGTGCGGCGCAGCACCGAGTCGCGCTCCCCGATCCGCACGATCCGGGCCAGGGTGTCCTTCTCGCCGGAGAGGTCGCCCACCAGGGAGACCCGGTCGCCGACCACGGCCGCCTTGCGGCCCAGCTCGCGGGCCTTCATCGCGACCACGGTCCGGCCCTCGACCAGGCAGGTCAGCCGGCCGCGGTCCACGGTGAGGACCATGCCCTCGACGGCGTCCTCGTGCTTGGGGCGCAGGGAGGTCCGCGGCCGGGTGCCCTTGCGGTTGGGCCGCTGGCGGATGTCGTCCTCGTCGGTGCGCTTGCCGTAGTGCCGCATGGTTCAGACTCCGAGCATTTCGGTCCACATCCCCGGGAAGTCCGGCAAGGTCTTGGCCGTGGTCGCCACGTCCTCGATCTCCACGCCCCGCACGGCGAGGCCGATGATCGCGCCCGCGGTCGCCATCCGGTGGTCGTGGTACGTGTGGAAGACGCCGCCGTGGAGGGGGCGGGGGCGGATGTGGAGGCCGTCCTCGGTCTCGGTGACGTCGCCGCCGAGCCCGTTGATCTCCCGGGTGAGCGCGGCCAGCCGGTCGGTCTCGTGGAGCCGCAGGTGCGCCACCCCGCGCAGGGTGGAGGGGGAGTCGGCGAGGGCCGCGACCGCCGCGATGCCGGGGGTCAGCTCGCCGACCTCGCCCAGGTCCACGTCGATGCCGTGGATCCGGCCGGTGCCGGTGAAGCGGAGCCCGGCGCTCGTCAGCTCGCAGGCGCCGCCCATCTCGGTGAAGATCCGGCGCAGCTCGTCACCCGGCTGGGTGGTGCGGGCCGGCCAGTCCGGGACCGTCACCCGGCCGCCGGTGACCAGCGCCGCCGCCAGGAACGGCTGGGCGTTCGACAGGTCGGGCTCGATGACCAGGTCCCGGCCGCGCAGCGCCGACGGGGTGACCCGCCACACGTCCGGCTCGCCGCCGTGCTCCGGCTCGTCGACCTTCGCGCCGACCGCCCGCAGCATGTCCACGGTCATCCGGATGTGCGGCATCGACGGCAGCCGGCCGCCGACGTGCCGGACCTCGACGCCCTGGTTGAAGCGGGCGCCGGAGAGCAGCAGGGCGCTGACGAACTGGGAGGACGAGGAGGCGTCGATCTCGACCGTTCCGCCGTCCAGGCCGCCGGTGCCGTGCACGGTCATCGGGAGGGCGCCGCGGCCCTCGTCGTCGATCCGGGCGCCGAGCGCGCGCAGCGCGTCGATCACCCCGTGCAGCGGGCGCTCGTGGGAGCGGGGGTCGCCGTCGAAGCGGACCGGGCCGTCGGCGAGGGCGGCGACCGGCGGCAGGAAGCGCATGACCGTGCCCGCATTGCCGACGTCCACCGCGGCGGGGCCGCGCAGCGGGGCGGGGATGATCCGCCAGGCCTCGCCGGTCCCGTCGGGGCCGATCCCCTCCTCGATCTTCACTCCCAGGGTGCGCAGGCCCTCGGCCATCAGGAGGGTGTCGCGGGAGCGCAGCGGGCGGCGCACCCAGCCGGGCTCGGCGGCGAGCGCGGCCAGCACCAGGGCGCGGTTGGTGACCGACTTCGAGCCGGGCACGGTCACGGTCGCGTCGACGGGGCCGCCCGCGTACGGGGCGGGCCAGAGGTCCGGGCCGGCGGGGGCGGCGGGGTGCGACGGATCGGGGTGCGCGGGGGAGGCTGCGGTCATGCCCTCACTGTACGGGGGTGTCAGAAGCCCAGAAGCCAGGTGGCACCGCCGATCAGGCAGCAGAGCGACACCGTGTGGAAGAAGGCCAGCCACACCCCGGCGGGCACGTGGGTGAGCCGGGCCAGCTGGTCGGCGTCCGAGTCGGGCGCCCCGCCGTGCCGGCGCTTCGCCTGGAGCTCGAAGGGCGGCCGCACCCCGCCGAGGAGCAGGAACCACACCACCGCGTAGGCGAAGAGCGCCTGCGCCTCCGGGGCCGCCAGCCAGGACATCAGGACGAAGAGCGTGCCGGTGAGGACGACGGAGAGGATCCCGTACGCGTTGCGGACCATGACCAGCACGGCGAGCAGCAGCGCGGTCGCCGCCCACAGCAGCACCGCGACCAGGCCCGCGCCGAGCAGCGCCGCCCCGCCGAGGCCGAGCAGCGGGGCCGCCGTGTAGCCGGCGGCCAGGGTGAGGACGACGCCGAGGCCGGTCGGGCGGCCCCGGGTGACGGTGAGGCCGCTGGTGTCCGAGTGCAGCCGGATCGCCCGCAGCCGGCGGCCGACGGCGAGGGCGACCAGGGCGTGGCCGCCCTCGTGGGCGATGGTGATCGCGTTCCGCGCGAACAGCCAGGGACGGCGGGGCACGGTGACGGCGAGCGCGGCGACGCCGGTGGCGATCACCAGCCATGCGGCCGGGTCGGTCTGCGGGCTGAAGAGGTCCATCCTCCGGTCCGCTCCTCTCTGGCTCGGGAATCGTGGCAGTGTGGCACGTATGTGCGGACGTTTTGCGGCGAGCCGGCCCCCCGAGGACCTCGTGGAGATCTTCGGGGTCGAGCGGTGGGAGCCGGAGGAGACCCTCGACCAGGACTGGAACGTGGCCCCCACCAAGCAGGTGCACGCGGTCCTCGAACGCCCCCTGAAGGACGCGGAGAGCCGGCGCCCGGTTCGCCAGCTGCGCGTCCTGAGGTGGGGACTGGTCCCGTCCTGGTCGAAGTCGCCGGAGGGCGCCGCCCGGATGATCAACGCCCGGGCCGAGACCCTGCACGAGAAGCCGTCCTTCAAGCGCGCCTTCCGGTCCCGCCGCTGCATCCTGCCCGCCGACGGCTACTACGAGTGGGTGACCGGCACGGCCGAGCGCGAGCTGGAGGTCGAGGGGAAGAAGAAGCGGCCCCGCAAGCAGCCGTACTTCGTGACCCCGGCGGACGGCTCGGTCTTCGCCATGGCCGGCCTCTACGAGTTCTGGCGCGACCCCACGCTGCCGGACGGTCACCCGAACGCCTGGTGGGCCACCTGCTCGGTGATCACCACCGAGGCGGAGACCGGCCCGCTCGGCGTGGCGCCCGCCGAGGGCCCCGCCACCCTCGCCGAGATCCACCCCCGGATGCCGCTGATGCTCACCGAGGACCGCTGGGACGCCTGGCTCGACCCGGAGACCACCGGCCCCGACGAGCTGCGCGCCCTGCTCGCCCCGCCGCCGGAGGGCCTGATGCGGGCCTACCCGGTCTCCACCGCGGTCAGCAACGTCCGCAACAACGGCCCCGAGCTGCTCACCGAGCTGGAGGGGCCGGAGGTCGGCACGCTGTTCTGAACCGGTGCCCGGGGCGGCCGGGCCCGGACGGCAGGATGGGGGCGTGACGAAGACCGAGACCGTCCCCACCGAAGCCGGTGAGGCCCGCATCACCTGGCACCCCGCTCCGGCGCCCCGCCGCGTCCTGGCCCTCGGCCACGGCGCCGGCGGCGGCGTCGAGGCCCGCGACCTGGCCGCCCTCGCCGCCGCCCTGCCCGCCCGCGGGGTCACCGTCGCCCTGGTCGAACAGCCCTGGCGGGTCGCGGGCAAGAAGGTCGCGCCCGCCCCGAAGACCCTCGACACCGCCTGGCGCGGCCTCTGGCCCGCCCTGACGGCGTCCGGCCTCCCGGTCGTCGCGGGCGGCCGCAGCGCCGGCGCCCGGGTCGCCTGCCGGACCGCCGCCGGCCTCGGCGCCGCCGCCGTCCTCGCGCTGGGCTTCCCGCTCCACCCCCCGGGCAGGCCCGAGCGGTCCCGCGCCGACGAGCTCCTCGCCGCCGGCCTGCCCACCCTCGTCGTCCAGGGCGGCAACGACCCCTTCGGCAGGCCCGACGAGTTCCCGGAGGGCCCGTACGGCCTCGTGGAGATCCCGTACGGCGACCACGGCTTCGCCGTGCCCAAGCGCGCGCCCCTCGGCCAGGACGAGGCCCTCGCCCGGCTCGTCGGCGCGGTCGGCGACTGGCTCGGGGACCTCGGCTGAAACCCCGCCGGGGGCCCGGGAATGCGGCGGCGGGGGCCGCTGTTGTGCTGGGCGTCGGTGTGAGAAGCGAGAGAGGGAGTCCGTCGCATGGGTTCGACCATCTGCCCGGAGCGGGCCAGGTCCGCGGAGCTCGACTGGACCGTGCTGCCCGCGCCCAAGGCCGCCCCGATTCGGGCGGCGGGCGGAGCCGTTCCTCGTCTATCCTCCGAGACGAGCGGGTCCGGCACCGGCCCCGTCACCGCGCTGGAGGAGGTGGGTCCGGTCACTGGGACCGACACAGGGACCGACGACGGCCCCGAGGAGACGACCGAGGAGCGCAACGCGCGCTTCGAGCGGGACGCCCTCGGTTACCTCGACCAGATGTACTCGGCCGCGCTGCGGATGACGCGCAACCCCGCGGACGCCGAGGACCTGGTGCAGGAGACCTACGCGAAGGCGTACGGCTCCTTCCACCAGTTCCGCGAGGGCACCAACCTCAAGGCGTGGCTGTACCGCATCCTCACCAACACCTTCATCAACTCGTACCGCAAGAAGCAGCGTGAACCCCAGCGCAGCGCCGCCGAGGAGATCGAGGACTGGCAGCTCGCCCGCGCCGAGTCGCACATGTCGACCGGTCTGCGCTCCGCCGAGTCGCAGGCGCTCGACCACCTCCCCGACTCGGACGTGAAGGAAGCGCTCCAGGCGATCCCCGAGGAATTCCGCATCGCGGTCTACCTCGCCGATGTCGAGGGCTTTGCCTACAAGGAGATCGCCGACATCATGGGGACACCCATCGGTACGGTGATGTCCCGGCTGCACCGGGGCCGCCGCCAGCTCCGCGGCATGCTCGAGGACTACGCCCGCGAGCGCGGCCTCGTCCCGGCCGGAGCCGGGGAGTCGTCCCAGGATCGGAAAGGCGCGGACTCATGAGCTGCGGAGAGCCGCACGAGACGGATTGCTCGGAAGTCCTGGATCATCTCTACGAGTTCCTCGACCGGGAGATGCCCGACGGTGAATGCACCAAGTTCGAGGTGCACTTCGAGGAGTGCTCCCCGTGCCTGGAGAAGTACGGCCTGGAGCAGGCGGTGAAGAAGCTCGTCAAGCGCTGCTGCGGCAGCGACGAGGTCCCCACCGACCTGCGGGCCAAGGTCATGGGCCGGATCGACCTGATCCGCGCCGGGCACCTGGTCCCCGAGCAGGACGCGGTCGCCCCGGAGACCCCGGCCGCCCAGGAGTGACCGCACGGGTGCGCGAGCCGTCCCCCGTGCACCCGTCAGCTTGTATCACCCGATGGGAGGAATCGACGGCGGCCCGCCTCCCGCGGCCGCCGTCCTCGCTAGCGTGACCGCGTGACGGTCGTGAAGCCCCTCCCGCGAACGGCCCGCGCGTACATCGTCTGCGCCGCCCTCGGCGCCGGAGCGTGCGCCCTGCCCGCGCTCCTCCCCCCGTCGCCCACCCCCTGGGCGGCCGCCAGCCTCCTCGCCGGCCTGTACGCGCTCTGCGAGCTGCCCGCCCGCCGCCGCCTCCTCGGCCGCGCCGCCGGCGGCCCCGCCCCCGTGGGCGCCGGCTCCTTCTTCCCGGTGCTCCTCGCCGCCGCCCTCTTACTGCCCCCGGCCGCCGCCGCGCTCACCGCCCTCCCCGGCTGCCTCCTCGCCCGCGTCGACGAGGCCCCCGCCGGCTGGCGCCGCACCTGGCGCGCCGCCGCCACCGCCCTCGCCGCCTGGGCCGCCGCCCACACCGCCGCGGCCCTGCGCGCCCCCGCCGCCCTCGGCGCCGGCCCCGGCGACCCCGACATCCCCCGCGCGCTGCCGGTCGCCCTCGCCGCCGCCCTCGTCTTCTGCCTCGCCCTCACCGCCCTCGACACCGGCGTCCGCGCCACCGCCGACGGGCTCCCGCTCCGCGCCGTCCGGCGCGGCCACCTAGGCCGCGCCCTCGCCCCGCACCTCGTCCACGGCCTCGCCGGACTCATGATGGGCGTCCTCTGGCACAGCCCGTACGGCCCCGCCGCCGCCCTCCTCGTCCTGCTGCCCATGTACGTCTCCTGCTGGGTCTTCGCCCAGTACCACCGCGAGCGCGCCGCCCACCAGGCCACCATCCGGGCCCTCGTCCAGGCGGTCGACATCAAGGACAGCTACACCCGCGGCCACAGCGAACGCGTCGGCCGCGCCTCCGTCCTGATCGCCCGTGAACTCGGCATGGACGGCGATCGCCTCGACACCGTCCGCTTCGCCGGCATCCTCCACGACGTCGGCAAGCTCGGCGTCCCCACCCGCGTCCTGTGCAAGGACGGCCCGCTCACCCCCGAGGAGCGCCGGATCATCGAGCTCCACCCCGAGTACGGCCACGAGATGATCCGCGGCATCGGCTTCCTCGGCGAGGCCCGCGAGGCCGTCCTCCACCACCACGAGCGGATCGACGGCAGCGGCTACCCGTACGGGCTGCGCGGCGAGGAGATCCCCGAATGCGCCCGGGTCGTCGCCGTCGCCGACGCCTTCGACGCCATGACCTCCACCCGCTCCTACAGCCGCGCCCGGCCCGTCGCCACCGCCCTCGCCGAACTGGAGCGGTGCGCGGGCAGCCAGTTCGACCCCCGGATGGTCGGGGCGCTCGCCCGCGCCCTGGACCGGTACGGCTGGCAGACCGCCGTCACCGCCGACGAACCCGGCGGACAGGTCCCCGCGCCCCGCGCCCCCGGCCCGCTCGCCGCCAGGACCGAGGAGCCCGCATGAGCCCCCGGGAGCCCGCGTGAGGCCGGGGGCGGCCACCGTCGGCACCGTCCACGCCGCCGCCCTCCTCCTCGGCCTGGCCGGCGTCGCCGGCACCCTCTGGCACGGCGTCGCCGAACCCGGCAACGCCCTCGCCTTCGGCGCCCTCGTCGCGCTCGGCGAACTGGCCCGCTGGGGCGCCCGCCCGGGAGAACGCGAACCCGCCCCGCTCGCCGCCGCCGGGGCCCTCGCCTACGCCCTCCTCGGCGACGACGCCGGAGCCGCCACCACCCACGGAGTCCTCCAGGTCGTCGCCGTCACCGTCGCCGGCGGGCTCGCCGGGATCGTCCCCCACACCGCCCGCGGCCGCGGCCCCGGCCTCGACCAGCTCGCCCGCCGGGTCCTCACCGTCGGCTTCGCCGCCCTCTGCTTCCAGCCGCTCTACAACGCGGGCGCCGTCACCGGCCACCTCGGCCTCGGCGCCGGGTACGCCCTCTTCCTGGTCCTCGTCCTGCTCGTGACCGGCCTGTGCGACGCCGTCCTCGCCGCCCTGCTGCTCCGCGCCCGCACCGGATACCCGTACGGCCCCCTCCTCCGCGACGAACTGCGCGCCCTCGGCGGCATCGGCTCCGCCGTCTGCGCCACCGGCGTCGTCATGGCCCTCGGCGTCGCCGCCGCCGGCCTCTGGGCGCTGCCCCTCCTCGCCGTGCCGCTGCTGCTCGCCCAGGTCTCCTTCCGGCGGTACGCGGCCGTCCGCACCGTCAACCGGCAGACCATCGCCTCCCTCGCCCGGGCGACCGAGATCGCCGGCTGCACCCCGCCCGGCCACGCCCACCGGGTCGCCGCCCTCGCCACCGCCGTCGGCCGCGAGCTGGGCCTCGGCGGCGAGCGGCTGACCGTCCTGGAGTACGCGGCGCTCATGCACGACATCGGCCAGCTCTCCCTCGTCGACCCGGTCCCCGGCGGCGCCACCGCCCTCCTGCCGGCCGAGGAACAGCGCCGGATCGCCCTCCTCGGCGGCGAGGTGGTGCGGATGACCGGCGTCCCGGCGGCCGTCGCCCACGTCGTCGAGCGGCAGGCCGACCCGTACCGCGACCAGCCGCTCCCGGCCCGGATCGTCCGCGCCGTGAACGCCTACGACGACCTCGCGGGGGAGGGCCCGGCGGCCGCCCTGGAGGCCCTGGAGCGGCTCCGGCTCGGCACCGCCCGCGACTACCACCCGGAGGTCGTCGCCTGCCTGGCCAGGGTCCTCGCCCGCGGCGGGGCCCCGGGGGTGACCTCGGTCCCCACGGGGTAACCCATGGGTAATGAGCGCGCGTCCGACCCGGCATGGTTGGATGCGAACAAGAGGGTGAAGCGACCGGCAGGCGGGAATCGTGAGGATCTTCGGGAAGGTACGGCATCGGCCCTCCGCCTCGTGGCGGCAGGCCACCGACCGCGCGTTCACGCTGATCGGCGACGGCCGGTACGAGGACGCGGGCGCGCTGCTCACCCGGGCGGCGGATCTTGAGCCCTGGCTCTCCGAGTCCTGGTTCAACCTGGCGCTGCTGCACAAGTTCCGGCACGACTGGGAGCAGGCGCGGGCCGCCGGACTGCGGGCCGTGGCCCTCCTCGACAAGGAGACCGGCGCCCCCGACTGGTGGAACGTCGGCATCGCCGCCACCGCCCTCCAGGACTGGCCGCTGGCCCGTCGGGCCTGGCAGGCGTACGGCCTGAAGGTGCCCGGAGCCTCCGCCGGCACCGGCGAGCCCGCCGGGATGGAGCTCGGCAGCGCCGCCGTGCGGCTCTCGCCGGAGGGCGAGGCCGAGGTGGTGTGGGGCCGCCGGCTCGACCCGGCCCGCATCGAGGTCCTCTCCATCCCGCTGCCGTCCTCCGGACGGCGCTGGGGCGAGGTCGTCCTCCACGACGGCGTGCCCAACGGCGAGCGGACCACCACCGCCGGGCCCTCCTACCCGGTCTTCGACGAGATCGAGCTGTGGGCGCCCTCACCGGTCCCCACCTGGGTGGTCCTCCTGGAGGCCGCCACCGAGGCCGACCGGGACGCCCTGGAGCAGCTGGCCGCCGAGGCGGGCTTCGCCGCCGAGGACTGGTCCTCGTCGGTACGCCTCCTGTGCCGGGCCTGCTCCGAGTCGACCATGCCCAGCGCCGAGGGCGAGGGCGACCACGTCGACCCGCACGACCACAGCGAGCCCGGCCACCCCGGCCCGCTCGGCCACCGCTCGCCCGGCGAGCTGTGGGTGCCCGAGCGCGAGTGCGGCATCGCCGCCCCGGCCGACCTGGTGCGCGGCCTCCTCGACGGCTGGGTCGCCGACAGCCCCGACAGCCGGGAGTGGCGCGATCTCGAAGAGGTCTGCTGAGCCTTCCGCCCCGGCCCCGTAGGCTGTCCTCCGACGGAATCGGGTTTTCAGGAAGGCGCGGCGGCACATGGCGCAGCAGGAGACGGGCGAGCAGATCTTCACGGGCTACGCCCTGGACGACGACGGCTACATCGTGGACACCGAGGACTGCGAGGCGCGCGAGCTCGCCCACCGCGAGCGGGGCACCTCCCGTCCCATCACGGTGGTCGGCAACCCGGTCCTGCACCACGAGTGCGAGGACGTCACCGAGTTCGGCCCCGAGCTCGCGGCGCTGGTCGACGACATGTTCGCCAGCCAGAAGACCGCGGAGGGCGTCGGCCTCGCCGCCAACCAGATCGGCGTCGGCCTGAAGGTCTTCGTCTACGACTGCCCCGACGACGAGGGCGTCCGCCACACCGGCCACGTGGTCAACCCGGTGCTCCAGGAGCTGCCGGCCGACCGCCGCTTCCTCGACGACTCCAACGAGGGCTGCCTGTCGGTCCCCACCGCCTACGCGGCGCTGGCCCGCCCGGACTTCGCCGAGGTCCACGGCCAGGACCTGCACGGCAACCCCATCAAGGTCCGCGGCACCGGCTACTTCGCCCGCTGCCTCCAGCACGAGACGGACCACCTGTACGGCACCCTGTACATCGACAAGCTCTCCAAGCGCGACCGCAAGGACGCCCTCCGCCAGATGGAGGAGGGCACCCCCCGCTACCCGGTCGTCCCCAACGCCTGACCGGCCCCGGAGACACGGAAGGGCCCCGCACTCCACGAGTGCGGGGCCCTTCGCGTACGGATCAGAAGTCCTCGTCCAGGTCGACCGTGCCCTCGACGGCCACCTGGTAGGCGGAGGGGCGGCGCTCGAAGAAGTTGGTGAGTTCCTGGACGCCCTGGAGCTCCATGAAGGCGAAGGGGTTCTCGGAGCCGTAGACCGGGGGGAAGCCGAGCCGCTGGAGGCGCTGGTCGGCGACGCACTGGAGGTACGCGCGCATGGACTCGGTGTTCATGCCGGGCAGGCCGTCGCCGCACAGGTCGCGGCCGAACTGGAGCTCCGCCTCGACGGCCTCCTTCAGCATCTCCGTGACCTGCTGCCGGAGGGCGTCGTCGAAGAGCTCCGGCTCCTCCTTGCGGACCGTGTCCACGACCTCGAAGGCGAAGTTCATGTGCATGGTCTCGTCGCGGAAGACCCAGTTGGTGCCGGTCGCCAGGCCGTGCAGCAGGCCGCGGGAGCGGAACCAGTACACGTAGGCGAAGGCCCCGTAGAAGAACAGGCCCTCGATGCAGGCGGCGAAGCAGATCAGGTTGAGGAGGAAGCGGCGGCGGTCGGCGGCCGTCTCCAGCCTCTCGATCTTCTCGACCGAGTCCATCCAGCGGAAGCAGAACTGCGCCTTCTCGCGGATGGAGGGGATGTTCTCGACCGCCGCGAAGGCCGCCGCGCGGTCGTCCGGCTCGGGCAGGTAGGTGTCCAGGAGGGTCAGGTAGAACTGGACGTGCACCGCCTCCTCGAAGAGCTGACGGCTCAGGTACAGCCGCGCCTCGGGGGAGTTGATGTGCTTGTACAGCGTCAGGACCAGGTTGTTGGCCACGATCGAGTCGCCCGTCGCGAAGAACGCGACGAGGCGGCCGATCATGTGCTGCTCGCCGGGGGTGAGCTTGGCGAGGTCGGCGACGTCCGAGTGGAGGTCCACCTCCTCGACCGTCCACGTGTTCTTGATCGCGTCCCGGTAGCGCTCGTAGAAGTCCGGGTAGCGCATCGGACGCAGGGTCAGCTCGAACCCGGGGTCCAGGAGGTTCTTCTCCGCGGAAGTGGTCATTACTGGCAGGCCTCGCAGGACTCGGGGTTTTCCAGGGAGCAGGCGACGGCCTCTTCGGGGGTCACCTGGACGGGGACGGGGGCGGCGGCCCGCGCCGCGCGGGCGATCCGGGTCGCCGGGCGGGAGCGCAGGTAGTACGTGGTCTTCAGGCCCTGCTTCCAGGCGTACGCGTACATCGACGACAGCTTGCCGATGGTCGGCGTCTCCATGAACAGGTTCAGGGACTGCGACTGGTCCAGGAACGGGGTGCGGGCGGCGGCCATGTCGATCAGGCCGCGCTGCGGGATCTCCCACGCCGTCCGGTACAGCTCGCGGACCTCGGCCGGCACCCAGGTGAAGCCCTGCACCGAGCCGTTGGCGTCGCGCAGCGCCTCGCGGGTCTGCGCGTCCCACACGCCGAGCTCCTTCAACTCGTCCACCAGGTACGAGTTGACCTGGAGGAACTCGCCGGAGAGCGTCTCGCGCTTGAAGAGGTTGGAGACCTGCGGCTCGATGCACTCGTACACGCCCGCGATCGACGCGATCGTCGCGGTCGGGGCGATGGCGAGGAGCAGGGAGTTGCGCATGCCGACGGCGGCGATCCGCTCGCGCAGCGCGGCCCACCGCTCGGGCCAGGCGAGCTCGACGCCGTAGTGGTCGGGGTGGAGCACGCCCCGGGCGGTACGGGTCTTCTCCCAGGCCGGCAGCGGGCCGTTGCGCTCGGCGAGGTCGGCGGACGCCTCGTACGCGGCGAGCATGATCCGCTCGGCGATCCGGGTGGACAGCGCGCGGGCCCCGGCCGAGTCGAAGGGGAGGCGCAGCTTGAAGAAGACGTCCTGGAGGCCCATCGCGCCCAGGCCCACCGGGCGCCACTTCGCGTTGGACCGGCCGGCCTGCTCGGTCGGGTAGAAGTTGATGTCCACGACCCGGTCGAGGAAGGTCACGGCGGTGCGGACGGTGGCGTCCAGCCGCTCCCAGTCGATGTCGCCGGTGGCGGTGTCGACGAACGCGCCGAGGTTGACCGAGCCGAGGTTGCAGACGGCCGTCTCGCCGTCGTTCGTGACCTCGATGATCTCGGTGCACAGGTTGGAGGAGTGGACGACCGTGCCGGGCTCGGCGGTCTGGTTGGCCGTGCGGTTCGAGGCGTCCTTGAAGGTCATCCAGCCGTTGCCGGTCTGCGCCAGGGTCCGCATCATCCGGCCGTACAGGTCGCGGGCCGGGATCGTGCGACGGGCCAGGCCCTTGGCCTCGGCGGCGCGGTAGGCGGCGTCGAACTCCTCGCCCCACAGGTCGACGAGCTCGGGCACGTCGGCGGGGGAGAAGAGCGACCACTCGGCGTCGGCGTCGACCCGGCGCATGAACTCGTCCGGGATCCAGTGGGCGAGGTTCAGGTTGTGGGTGCGGCGGGCGTCCTCGCCGGTGTTGTCGCGGAGCTCCAGGAACTCCTCGATGTCCGCGTGCCAGGTCTCCAGGTAGACGGCGGCGGCGCCCTTGCGGCGGCCGCCCTGGTTCACGGCGGCGACCGAGGCGTCCAGCGTCTTCAGGAACGGCACGATGCCGTTGGAGTGGCCGTTGGTGCCGCGGATCAGGGAGCCGCGCGAGCGGATCCGGGAGTACGACAGGCCGATGCCGCCCGCGTGCTTCGACAGGCGCGCGACCTGGTGGTAGCGGTCGTAGATCGAGTCCAGCTCGTCCAGCGGGGAGTCCAGCAGGTAGCAGGAGGACATCTGCGGGTGGCGGGTGCCGGAGTTGAAGAGCGTGGGCGAGGAGGGCAGGTAGTCGAGCCGGCTCATCAGCCCGTACAGCGCCGCCACCTCGTCCAGGGCGCGGACCGAGTCGTCCTCGGCGAGGCCGGCGGCCACCCGGAGCATGAAGTGCTGCGGGGTCTCGACGACCTTGCGGGTGATCGGGTGGCGCAGCAGGTAGCGCGAGTACAGGGTCCGCAGGCCGAAGTAGCCGAAGCGGTCGTCGGCGGCCGGGTCGATCAGCGCGTCCATCCGGTCCGCGTGCAGCGCCACGAAGGCGGCGGTGCGGTCGGCGATCAGGCCCTCGCGGTGGCCGGTGGCGACCGAGGCGGAGAAGGAGACCGCGCCCTGCGAGGCCGCCTCCTCGGCGATCGTGAGGGTCAGCAGCCGGGCGGCGAGCCGGGAGTAGGCGGGGTCCTCGGAGATGAGGCCCGCGGCGGCCTCGGTGGCCAGTTCGCGCAGCTCCGCCTCGTCCGAACCGGCGTGCCGGCCGCGCAGCGCGGCGGCGGCGACCCGGCCGGGGTCGGTGTCGGTGAGGTCGGCGGTGAGGTCGGTCAGGGTCCGCAGCAGTACGGTCCCGGGGCCGTCGCCGTCGGTCGCGGCGGTCTCGGCAGCTGACGGACCCGCAGGCGCGATGGTCACGTGGGGGCTCTCCCTCGCTCGGCCCGGGGCCGCGGCGGGGGAGGGGCGGGCGTCCGTACGCGCGGATGCGCCCGCGTCCACCGGCCCATTCCGCGAGGCCCGGACGTCGTCGGCACCCGGAACGGTCGGACCGGGCGCACTGCCGGCAGGTGCTCGGACTCACTCCGTGGATAAGCGCACGAAGCACACCGTTGCGGGACAGTTCCGGATTCGCACCGGATTCCCCTGCGGCGACAGCGAGGACGAGCATACATGTGGGGGGCGCCCCTCTCGGCACCCCCCACATGTTGTGTCCCCGCGGGTCGCGGTGGTTCAGAGTTCCAGGGAGAAGGCCATCAGCGGCGGCAGGCCGGGCACCGGGCTCCAGTCCCGCTCGGGCACCCGGACGAAGCCCAGCCGCCGGTAGAGCCGGTGGGCGGTGGTCATCCGGGTCTGGGTGGAGAGCACGAGCCGCGCGCTGCCCCGTTCGCGGGCGCGCTCGACGCAGGCCCGTACCAGCGCCTCGCCGACGCCCCGGCCGCGCGCCGCGCGGGCGACCGCCAGCATCCGGAACTCGGCCTCGCCGTCGACGGCCATGTCGGCGTACTCCTTCCCGCCGGCCGTGAAGGCGACGCCGCCGAGGACCGCCCCGTCCCCGTCCACCGCCACGAGCACCTCCGCCAGGCCGGCCCTGCGGGTCACGTCCCGCAGGACGGGCAGGTACCCGTCGGCCTCGCCGAAGGAGAGGTGGCCGTCGTCGAGGTACGCCCGTGCGGTGATCTCGCCGAGTTCCTTGTGCTCCTCGGGCCGCACGGCCCTGATCGTGAAGTCCATGCCCGGCAGTCTGCCCGGCGGGCACGGCGAGGGCCCGGGGTTTTCCGCCCCGGGCCCTCGCCCCGTACCGCGTGCCGTCAGTGGCTTCCGGCACCGACCTTCGGCAGCTCGGTGCGGACCCCGGCGTCGCCGGCGTCGGCCGTGTAGTCCGCGGGGGAGGTCTCGTCGACGCCCTCGGGGGCCTTCGCGGCCCTGAGGACGAAGGTGAGGACCACCGTCACCAGGACGTTGAGGACGAAGGCGGTGAGGCCGATGTAGCCGATCTCGCCGATGCCGGGGATCTCGGCCGAGGAGCCGCCGAAGTGCTTCTGCTTCGGCGTCGACACGTTGTACGCGGCGATCGTGCCGTACACCATGCCGACGGCCCAGCCGGCGAGCAGCGCCCAGCGGTGGAACCAGCGGGTGAACAGGCCGCCGACCAGGGCCGGGAAGGTCTGGAGGATCCAGATGCCGCCCAGGAGCTGGAAGTTGATGGCGACCGTCTTGTCCATGGTGAGGACGAAGACGAGGGCGCCGACCTTCACCAGGAGGGAGACCAGCTTGGAGACCTTGGTCTCCTGCTCGGGGGTGGCCCCGGGCTTGAGGAAGTCCTTGTAGATGTTCCGGGTGAAGAGGTTGGCCGCGGCGATCGACATGATCGCGGCCGGCACGAGCGCGCCGATGCCGATGGCGGCGAAGGCCACGCCCGCGAACCAGGCGGGGAACATGGACTCGAAGAGCTGCGGGATGGCGAGCTGGCCGTTCTCGACCTTGATCCCGGCGGCGATCGCCATGAAGCCGAGCAGCGCGAGCAGGCCCAGCATCAGCGAGTAGAGCGGCAGGATCGTGGTGTTGCGGCGGATGACCTCGCGGCTCTTCGACGACAGGGTCGCCGTGATGGAGTGCGGGTACATGAAGAGCGCGAGCGCCGAACCGAGCGCGAGCGTCGCGTAGGTCCACTGCCCGGCCTCGGTCGGCACGAGCCCGCCCGCCTTGTTGGTGGTGAACTTCTCGTTCGCCGCGTCGAAGATCGCGTCGAAACCGCCCAGCTTGATCGGGATGTAGATGATCGCCACCGCGATCACCAGGTAGATCAGGGTGTCCTTGACGAAGGCGATGAGCGCGGGCGCGCGCAGACCCGAGGAGTAGGTGTACGCGGCGAGCACGCCGAAGGCGATCAGCAGCGGCAGGTCCTTGATGAACCAGTGGGTGTCCTCGCCGCCGCCGACGCCCATCACGTCCAGGACGGCCTGGATGCCGACGAGCTGGAGCGCGATGTACGGCATCGTGGCGAGGATGCCGGTGACCGCGACCGCGAGGGAGAGGCCCTTGGAGCCGAAGCGGCCGCGGACGAAGTCGGAGGTGGTGACGTACCCGTGCTTGTGCGAGACCGACCACAGGCGCGGCAGGAAGGTGAAGATCAGCGGGTAGACCAGGATCGTGTACGGCACGGCGAAGAATCCGGCCGCGCCCGCCGCGTAGATGGCCGCCGGGACGGCGACGAAGGTGTACGCGGTGTAGAGGTCGCCGCCGAGCAGGAACCAGGTGACCCAGGTGCCGAACGAACGGCCGCCCAGGCCCCATTCGTCGAGACTGTTCTCGTTCTCCGCCTTCCGCCATTTCGCGGCGAGGAAGCCCATGACCGTGACGGCCAGGAAGAAGAAGACGAAGACGGCGAGCGCGACGACGTTGACGTCCTTCATCGGTCCGCACCCCCCTCACGGACGCGACGGGCGCGCTGGTCGCGCTGCCAGAGCTTGTAGGCGACGGCGGTGAGCGCGGTGGCGATCAGCACCCACAGCATCTGGTACCAGTAGAAGAAAGGTATTCCGGCGAGAAGGGGTTCGGCCTTCGCGTACGAACTCACCCACAGCATCGCCACGAACGGGGCGATCAGACAGAGCGCGATGACGACTCTGATCGGTGTGATGACCGGTTGTTTCCCGGTTGCGGCTTCTGACATGGTGGAAAAGTCCCCTCGCTGATCACCGGTTAATGCCGACGAAATGTAGGGGACCGCCCCGTCCGTGGGAAGCCCGGTCCGAATAACGGACGTGTATCGGGCGGGTCTCGGCGCAGGTGTCTCGTTCCGGAGAACGGCGTACCCCGACCTCTCACACGGAGGGGCCGGGGTACGGGTTCAGATCGGTTTTCAGCCGTTGGGGCGCTGGAGGCGGGCGACGAACTTGTACCGGTCGCCGCGGTAGACCGAGCGCACCCATTCGACCGGTTCGCCCTGGGCGTCCAGGGAGTGGCGGGAGAGCATCAGCATCGGCAGGCCGACGTCGGTGCCGAGCAGGCCGGCCTCGCGCGGGGTCGCGAGCGAGGTCTCGATGGTCTCCTCGGCCTCGGCGAGGTGCACGTCGTAGACCTCGGCCAGGGCGGTGTAGAGCGAGGTGTACTTGACCAGCGAACGGCGCAGCGCGGGGAAGCGCTTGGCCGAGAGGTGGGTGGTCTCGATCGCCATCGGCTCGCCGTTCGCCAGCCGGAGGCGCTCGATGCGCAGCACCCGGCCGCCGGCGGAGATGTCGAGCAGGCCGGCGAGGGTGTCGTCGGCGGTCACGTACCCGATGTCGAGGAGCTGCGAGGTGGGTTCGAGGCCCTGGGCGCGCATGTCCTCGGTGTACGAGGTGAGCTGGAGGGACTGGGAGACCTTGGGCTTCGCCACGAAGGTGCCCTTGCCCTGGATCCGCTCCAGCCGGCCCTCGACGACCAGCTCCTGGAGCGCCTGGCGCACGGTCGTGCGCGAGGTGTCGAACTCGGCCGCGAGCGTCCGCTCCGGCGGCACCGGCGTACCGGGCGGAAGGGTCTCCGTCATGTCGAGGAGGTGCCTTTTCAGCCGGTAGTACTTGGGCACGCGCGCGGTGCGGGTCGCCGCCCCGCCCTCTGACTCCGTGCTGCCCGCCTCCGTGGCCATGGCCCGCCTTCCCGACTGTGCTGCTGCCGTCACCGGCTCCTCCGTCTGTCGCGGCTCACATGGTGGCACGGTTCGGACACCGGCACGGTTTCTCCTGCCGACGCGTGCCGCTTCCGCGAGGAGGAGTCGTTCCCTGCCTCTGTATACACCGAGTCATCCCTCGTTGGTCTAGGCCATTGCGTTCCTGGGGTGCGAGGGGAGGATCTTCGGCAGTTGTCACGGAATGCCCCGGTCCTCTGGACGCCCCGGAGGGAAGGTCTGTACCTTCCTGCTGCCCGTGGACGGCGAGTGAGGGAGGCCGGGTGTCGGCTCGCACGGGGAACGCCGGGGCGGTTCTCGCGGGGGCCGCCGGGGCGGTGCCGGAGGGACCTCGGCGGACCGCGGCGCCCGCGCCCCGCCGCCGGGCGCGCGGTTCCGTGTCCGGGAGGAAGAACTCGCGCGCACGCGGGGCGAGGTGTCGGTCCGATAACGGACCCCGGCGCCCGTCTTGCACACCCTTGACACCCCCAAAGGTCTAGGCCAAGCTCCGGATACTGGTCTAAACCACTAAAGGCCAGGTCCCAGCCCCACGAGCATTACCTGACGTATGTCTTCGCGCGGTGGGCAGGGGTTGCAGGCATCCCTGAGGAGGGTGGCGTGAAGCGCAAGCTCATCGCGGCGATCGGCGTCGCGGGCATGATGGTCTCTATCGCCGCGTGTGGCGGTTCGGACGACAAGGGCGGGCAGAAGGCCGGCGGCGACGTCAAGGAGCTGACCGTCTGGCTGACGGTCGACGCCCAGAACAACTGGCCCGAGCTGGTCAAGGCCGCCGACGACGCGGTGGCCAAGAAGTACCCCGGCATCAAGGTCAAGCACGAGTACTACGGCTGGGGCGACAAGAACACCAAGCTCGACGCGGTGCTCGCGACCGACAAGGCCCCGGATGTTGTCGAGATGGGCAACTCCGAGATGATCAGCTACATGGCCAAGGGCGCCTTCGCCGAGGTCGACGCGTCGAAGTTCGAGAACTCCGACAAGTGGCTGGACGCCCTCAAGGACTCGGTCACCTACAACGGCAAGACCTACGGCGTCCCCTACTACGCCGGTGGCCGCGTGGGCACCTGGCGCAAGGACATCGCCGCCGAGGTCGGCGTCAAGGCGGCCCCGAAGACCTGGGCCGAGCTGACCGCGGCCCTCGACAAGATCCAGGCCAAGAAGGGCGACAAGTTCAGCGCCTGGTACCAGCCGTCGCCGGACTGGTACGCCGCGATGTCCTTCGTCTTCGAGCAGGGCGGCTCCATCGCCAAGCAGGAGGGCGAGACCTGGAAGGCGAACCTCTCCTCGCCGGAGTCCGTCAAGGGCCTCACCGAGTACAAGAACGTCCTCGACAAGTACATGCACGGCGACAAGACGAAGGACGAGGCCGACCGTCCCGTCGTCTTCGGCCAGGGCAAGTCCGCCACGATCTTCGCCGCCGGCTGGGAGGGCGCCACCGCCGCCGACCCGAAGAGCGACAAGGTCGGCGGTCTCAAGGACAAGCTCGAGAACTTCGTGATGCCCGGCCCGACCGGCAAGAACCTCCCGGTCTTCCTCGGCGGCTCGGACCTGGCCATCCCGGTCAAGTCCAAGGCGCAGGGCGCGGCGGCCGACTGGATCGCCGCCTTCACCGGCACCGAGGGCCAGAAGGGCCTCATCGCCAAGGGCAACCTGCCCAACAACAAGGCGGACCTCGCCCCGCTGAAGAACGACCCGGCCACCGCCGTCCCGGCGACCGCGGCCGAGTCCAGCTGGTTCGTCCCGACCGCCCCCGGCTGGGGCCAGGTCGAGAAGGGGCAGATCCTCAAGACGATGCTCATCGAGATCGCCAACGGCAAGAAGTCGGTCGAGCAGGCGGCCAAGGACGCCGACGCCGCGATCGACAAGGTCATCAACACCAAGTGACCTTCGGGCAGGGCCCCGTCACCGCGACGGGGCCCTGCCTCCCGTACCACGAGAGTGACCGTTGAGGAGCACGGGATGAGTGCCGCAGACATATCCACCGCGAAGGTGCCGCCGGTGCGCCAATCGCCGCCGACCGGCCCCGGAGCCGGTACACCCGCCCCCCGCGGCGGGAAGTCCAAAGGCGGAGCCGGGATCCCATGGCTGCTCCTCGCGCCATGCCTGCTCGTCCTGTTGCTGGTGCTCGGCTACCCGCTGATCCGCCTGGTCACCCTCTCGTTCCAGAAGTTCGGCCAGCCCCAGCTGTGGGGGTTCCAGGAAGCCGAATCGGCCGGCCTGTCCAACTTCACCAGCATCCTCGGTGACGGCGAGTTCTGGACGGTCGTCCTGCGGACCGTGCTCTTCGCCGCCGGCGCCGTGATCGTCACGATGGTCCTCGGCATGGCGATAGCCCTGTTGCTCCAGCGCGTCTCGGGCTGGGTCAAGGTGCTGATCAACATCGTGCTCGTGGCGAGCTGGGGCATGCCCATCATCGTCGCCACGGCCATCTTCAAGTGGCTCTTCGACGCCGACTACGGCGTGCTCAACTGGCTGCTCAGCCGCCTTCCCGGCGTCGACATGATCGGCCACAACTGGTTCGCCAGCGGCCCCCAGGGCCTGGCCGTGATCATGCTCCTGGTGGTCTGGGGCGCGGTCCCCTTCGTGGTGATCACCCTGAGCGCGGGCCTCACCCAGGTGCCCAAGGAACTCGAAGAAGCCGCCCGCCTCGACGGCGCCGGCGCCTGGGGCGTGTTCCGCTACGTCACCCTGCCCATCCTCAAGCCCATCATCGTCATGCTGACGACGCTCTCGGTGATCTGGGACATGGGCGTCTTCCCGCAGGTCTACGTGATGCGCAACGGCCACCCCGAGGCCGAGTTCCAGCTGCTCACCACGTACTCGTTCGACAAGGCGTTCGTCGTCAACGACTACGGCACCGGCTCCGCGATCGCACTGGTCACGGTCCTGCTGCTGCTCGGAGTCGTCGCCGTCTACATGCGCCAGATGCTCAAGATCGGAGATGTCGAGTGAGTACCGCCGCCCAGCACCCGCACAAGCCGCGCAAGTCGAAGCTCGGCTGGAACCTGCTCGGTCTGCTCGTCGTCGTCACGGCCGGTTTCCCGGTCTACTGGATGCTCAACACGGCCTTCAAGCCGGCCAAGGACGCGATCGACCCGGACCCGCACTTCTTCCCCTCCACCTTCACGCTGGAGAACTTCCGCCGCGCCCTGGACATCGCGGACTTCTGGGGCCCGGTCGGCCGCAGCCTGGCCGTCTCCGCCGTGGTGGTCGTCATCGGCATCGCGGTCGGCCTGCTCGCCGCCCTCGCCATCTCCCGGTTCGCCTTCCGCGGCCGCAAGATCGTCATCGTCGGCATCCTCGCCGTCCAGATGGTCCCGCTCGTCGCGATGATCATCCCGGTCTTCCTGCTCCTCAACGACCTCGGGCAGTACGACAAGCTCAGCGGCCTGATCATCACCTACCTCACCTTCATCCTGCCCTTCACGGTGTGGACGCTGCGCGGGTTCATCGTCAACATCCCCAAGGAACTGGAGGAAGCCGCCCAGGTCGACGGCTGCACCCCCAGCGGGGCCTTCATCCGGATCGTCTTCCCGCTCCTGGCCCCGGGCATGGTCGCCACCTCGGTCTACGGCTTCATCCAGGCCTGGAACGAGTACCTGTACGCGCTGATGCTGATGAGCCAGCAGAACCAGACGGCCACCGTCTGGCTCTCCAACTTCATCACCAAGAACGGCACCGAGTACGCCCCGATGATGGCCGGCTCGACCATGATGGCCGTCCCCATCGTGATCCTCTTCCTCCTCGTCCAGCGCAAGATGGCCGCGGGTCTGACCGCCGGCGCGGTGAAGGGATAGCGGCGCCATGACCACACTCACGCACGGCTCGGACACCCTGACCCGGGACGCGCTCACGGTGCTCCAGCCCGGCTTCGCGGGCACCACCGCCCCGGACTGGCTGCTCCGCCGGATCGGCGAGGGCCTGTCGTCCGTCGGCCTCTTCGGCCGCAACGTCGCGGGACCCGAGCAGCTCGCCCGCCTCACCGCCCGGCTCCGCGCCGAGCGGGAGGACGTCCTCGTCGCCATCGACGAGGAGGGCGGCGACGTCACCCGCCTCGAGGTCAACGAGGGCTCGTCCTTCCCGGGCAACCACGCCCTGGGCCGGGTCGACGACGTCGAGCTCACCCGGGCCGTCGCCCGAGAGCTCGGCCGCCGCCTCGTCGCCTGCGGCATCGACCTCAACTGGGCCCCCTCGGCCGACGTGAACTCCAACGCCGAGAACCCGGTCATCGGCGTCCGTTCCTTCGGAGCGGACCCGGACCTGGTCGCCCGGCACACCGTGGCGTACGTCGACGGCCTCCAGGGCGTCGGCGTCGCCGCCTGCACCAAGCACTTCCCCGGGCACGGCGACACCAACGTCGACTCGCACGACGCGCTGCCCCGGATCGATGTGGACCTCGCCACACTGCACGCCCGTGAGCTGGTGCCTTTCCGCGCGGCCATCGCCGCGGGTACCAAAGCGGTCATGAGTGCGCATATTCTGCTCTCCGCGCTCGACACCGAACGCCCGGCCACCCTGAGCCCGCAGATCCTCACCGGTCTGCTCCGTCAGGAACTGGGCTTCGAGGGTCTGATCGTCACCGACGGCATGGAGATGCAGGCCGTCGCGGCGACGTACGGCATCGAGCGCGGATCCGTCCTCGCGATCGCCGCGGGCGCCGACGCCATCTGCGTCGGCGGCGGGCTGTGCGACGAGGACACCGTACTGCGGCTGCGCGACGCGCTGGTCACGGCGGTACGGACCGGTGAACTGCCCGAGGAGCGGCTGGCCGACGCCGCGGCGCGCGTGCGCGCCCTGGCGGCCTGGACCCAGGCGCACCGGGCGAGGGGGGCTGGATCGGTGCCGGGCGCGGCAGTGCAGGAGGGGACCGCGCCCGGCGCCGACATCGGACTCGTGGCGGCCCGCCGGGCCCTGCGGGTCACCAAGGGGGCGGGGCCCTACACCCCCGTGTCGAGCGCTCCCTTCGTCGCCTCCTTCACCCCGGTCGCCAACTTCGCCGTCGGCGACGAGACCCCGTGGGGCGTCGCCGCCGAGCTGGACCGGCTGCTGCCGGGCACCGGCTCCGGCTCCTTCGGCGCCGGGGACGCGGTCGACTCGGTCCTCGCCGCGGCGGGGGAGCGGCGGATCGTCGCGGTCGTCCGCGACCTCCACCGGCACCCGTGGATGACCGCGGCCCTGGACGGCCTGCTGGCCGTCCGGCCGGACACCGTGGTCGTCGAGATGGGCCTGAACGAGGCGGAGCCGCGGGGCGCCCTGCACGTCGCGACGTACGGCGCCGCCCGGGTCTGCGGCCGCGCCGCCGCCGAGGCCGTGGTCGGCACCGGCGCCTGACGCCGGCCCGGACGGCACGCGAAGGGGCCCGGCACCTGATCCAGGTGCCGGGCCCCTTCGGCGTGTGCGCCGCGGCGGATCAGATGCCCTGCCAGGAGGGCTTGTTCGCGTAGGTGTGGCGGAAGTAGTCGGCGAGCTTCAGCTTGGAGGCGGCGGCCTCGTCGACGACGACGGTGGCGTGCGGGTGGAGCTGGAGCGCGGAGGCCGGGACGAGCGCGGCGACGGGGCCCTCGACGGTCTGCGCGACGGCCTCGGCCTTGCCCTCGCCGGTGGCGAGCAGCACCAGGTGGCGGGCCTCCAGGATGGTGCCGATGCCCTGGGTGATGACGTGGTGGGGGACCTGGTCGATGTCGTCGTCGAAGAAGCGGGCGTTGTCGATCCGGGTCTGCTCGGTGAGCGTCTTGATCCGGGTGCGGGAGGCGAGCGAGGAGCACGGCTCGTTGAAGCCGATGTGACCGTCGGTGCCGATGCCGAGGATCTGCAGGTCCACGCCGCCGGCGTCGCGCAGGGCCCGGTCGTACGCCTCGCAGGCCGCCTGGACGTCCTCGGCGGAGCCGTCAGGGCCCATGAAGTGGTCCTCGGGCAGGCCGAGCGGCTCGACGACCTGGCGCAGGACGGTCGAGCGGTACGACTCCGGGTGCCCGGCGGGCAGGCCCACGTACTCGTCCAGCTGGGCGATACGGGCCCGCGAGGCGTCCACGGAACCGGCTCGCACCCGGGCGATCAGGGCGTCGTAGATCGGGATCGGGGTCGAGCCCGTGGCCACGCCGAGCAGCGCGTCGGGCTTGCGGCGCAGGAGGCCGGCGATGCCGTCCGCGATGAGCTCGCCGCCCGCCTCGGCGTCCTTGACGATGACAACTTCCACGCTGTGCCTGCCGATCTGGTGAGGGGCTGGGGAGGGGTCAGGTGGTATAGACCAATCAAGCCCAAATCTAGCAGAGGAGACCCCTTCTTCTCATGCCGTTCCGCACCCCGGACGGCCCGGCCCTCCCGGCCCCTCCATCGTCGTCCGCCCGCTCCTCGCCAGCCACTCGAACCCCCTCGTCCCGCGCGCGCCCGTCCGGACGGTCCGACCCCCGTCCGGGCCGTCCGGACCCGCCGCCTCAGGTCAGCGAACCGCCCGTCGCGTCGATCCACGCCCCCGTCACCCAGCGCGCGTCGTCCGAGGCGAGGAAGGCCACCACGTCGGCTATGTCGGCCGTGCTCCCGATCCGGCCCAGCGCCGAGTACGCCGCCACCCGCGCCCGGGCCTCCTCGTCGTCCTCGAGCCAGGCCGTGTTGTCGGTGGCCACGACCCCCGGCGCCACCGAGTTGACCGTGATCCCGCGCGGGCCCAGCAGCTTCGACAGGTCGCGGGTGAAGACGTCCAGCGCCGCCTTCGACATCGAGTACGCGATCAGCTCCGGCATCAGCGCCGTCCTGCTCAGCCCCGTCGACACGTTCACGACGCGGCCGCCGTCCCGCAGCCGCTCCGCGCCCGACCGCACCAGGAAGAAGGGCGCCTTCGCGTTCACCGCGAAGATCCGGTCGTACTCCGCCTCCTCGATGGAGGCGAAGGGGCTCGACGCTCCGATCCCCGCGTTGTTCACCAGGACGTCCAGCCCCTCCGCCCGCTCGTCGAAGGCCGCCCAGAGCGCCGCCGCGTCCCCCGGCACCCCCAGCTCCTGCCCGAGCGCGAAGGCCTCCCCGCCGGCCGCCTCGATCGCCGCGACCGTCTCCTTCGCCGCCGCCTCGTTCGTCCCGTAGTGGACCGCGACCCGCGCGCCCTCCCGGGCCAGCCGCTCGGCGATCCCCCGTCCGATGCCCCGGCTCGCGCCCGTGACCAGTGCCGTCTTTCCCGTGAGCACGCCCATGGCGACGCCCCCTCATTTCCTAGCGGTCGTTACAGAAGTGACCGTACCACGTTCTTTAGCGGCCGCTATAGAATTGGCGTCATGACGACAGGACAGCGCGGCCGGCCCCGTTCCTTCGACCGTCCGACGGCGCTGGAGCAGGCCACCATGGCCTTCTGGGAGCACGGCTACGAGACGACCTCGGTCTCCGACCTCACCCGCGCCATGGGCATCAGCGCCCCGAGCCTCTACGCGGCCTTCGGCGACAAGAAGACGCTCTTCGAGGAGGTCGTGGCGGAGTACGCGCTCTCGCACGGGGCCTTCGGGGACCGCGCCTTCGCGGAGGAGCCGACCGCCCGCGCCGGCGTCGCGCGGATGCTCCGCGAGGCCGCCTTCCACTACACGGAGCCCGGCCACCCGCGCGGCTGCCTGGTGATCTCCGCCGCCGTCAACTGCTCGACCCCGGAGGTCGAGGAGGCCCTGCGCGCCCGGCGCAACGCCAACCTGGCCGCCATCGAGGAGCGGATCCGCCGGGACGTGGAGGCCGGCGAGCTGCCGGCCGCGACCGACCCCCGGGTGCTCGCGCGACTGAGCGGGGCCGTGCTCCAGGGCATGTCCCAGCAGGCGAGGGACGGGGCGACGGAGGAGGAGCTGGCGGCGGTGGCCGAGGCGGCGATGCTCGCCTGGCCGCGCACGTCCGCGTAGGGGCCTCCCCGGAGGGGTGCGCGCGGGGATCGCCCCGGAGAGGCGCGTGGGGGCCGCCCCGGAGAAGCGCACGGGGTCGCCCCGGGGGAGCGCACGGGGCCTGCCCCGGAAAGGGTGCGGGGGTCCGTCCCGGAGGACGCGCGAACCCCGGCCCGGAAAGACCGCGGGCCGCGGCGCCCGGCGGGACCCTCAACCCGCCCGGCACCGCAGCCCGGGTGTGCCCGGCCGGGGGTGTGCGGTCCCTCGGCCGTGAAGGGAGGTCTCGGCGCAGTCAGGGCAGAGAGCGCCGGGCACCTCGTCCGTCCTCCTGTGCGGGGAGGACGGAGGCTGTGTGAAGTTCGATGCGCTCATTGTGGACTAGACCATTCTTGTCTGTCCATCCATCTGAACGCGGTGTTTCCGGGCCCATCCTCCAACACGAAGCCCCGGAGATCCAGGTTCACCAGCTGTTAATTCCGCGGGTACGCTCGCACCGTGCCCTCCATGAACGACCTCGTCCGCCAGCACACCGCCCTGAGCGACTCCGACCTGGAGTGGCTCCACCTGCTGGTGTCGGAGTGGCAGCTGCTCTCCGACCTCTCCTTCGCCGACCTCGTCCTGTGGGTGCCCACCCTCGACGGCACCCGGTACGTCTCCGTCGCCCAGATGCGGCCCAACACCGGGCCCACCTCCTACCAGGACGACATGGTCGGCCACCTGGTCCCCCGGGGCCGCCGCCCCCTCCTGGACGCGGCGCTCGACGAGGGGCGGATCGTCCGCGAGGGCGACCCGGAGTGGCGCGAGGAGGTCCCGGTCCGGGTCGAGTCCATCCCGGTCCGCCGGGACGGCCGGGTCCTGGGCGTGATCGCCCGGAACACCAATCTGCTGACCGTCCGCACCCCCTCCCGGCTGGAGCTCACCTACCTCCAGTCGGCCTCCGACCTCGCCCAGATGATCGCGGCCGGCTCCTTCCCGTACCCCGGCGAGCAGTCCGACATGGACTCCCTGCCGCGCGCCGGCGACGGCCTGGTCCGCCTGGACGCCGACGGCTTCGTCCAGTACGCCTCGCCCAACGCCCTCTCCGCGTACCACCGGCTCGGCCTCGCCGCCGACCTGGTCGGCCAGCACCTCGGCCAGATCACCGCCGAACTGGCGCCCTCCCGGGGCCCGGTCGACGAGGCCCTGGTCAAACTCGCCTCCGGTTACGCCCCCCGGAACTTCGAGGTGGAGGGGAGCGGCGGGGTGATCCAGCTGCGGGCCATCCCGCTCAAGCCGAAGGGCAGCCGGATCGGTTCCCTGGTCCTGCTCCGGGACGTCACCGAACTGCGCCGCCGCGAGCGCGAGTTGATCACCAAGGACGCCACCATCCGGGAGATCCACCACCGGGTGAAGAACAACCTCCAGACGGTGGCGGCCCTGTTGCGCCTCCAGGCCCGCCGGATGGATTCCGACCGCGGCCGCGAGGCGCTCAACGAGGCGGTCCGGCGCGTCGGTTCGATCGCCATCGTCCATGAGACGCTGTCCCAGAACCTGGACGAGCGGGTCGAGTTCGACGAGATCGCCGACCGGGTCATCGCGATGGTCGCGGAGATCTCCCCGGGCAAGGTCACCTGCCGGCGCAACGGCCGCTTCGGCATCCTGGACGCCGAGGTCGCCACTCCGCTCTCCATGGTCCTCACCGAGATCCTGCAGAACGCCCTGGAGCACGCCTTCGCCCCCGGCGAGCACGGCACGGTCGAGGTCAGCGCGGTGCGCGGCGAACCCCGCGCCGACGCGCGGCTGCTCATCACCGTCCGGGACGACGGCCGCGGCCTGCCCGAGGGGTTCGACCCGCAGAAGGCCGGCAACCTCGGCCTCCAGATCGTACGGACCCTGGTGGAAGGGGAGTTGGGCGGCACCTTCGACATGCGGCCGGGCAGCGAGGGCGGCACGAAGGTGGTCCTGGACATCCCGGTCCGCCCGCAGAAGTAGCGCCCGGCGGGCCGGCGTTCCGGTCACGCACAGCAGCGAGCCCCGGACCGAAGTGCTCGGTCCGGGGCTCGAATGCTGTGGGGTACTGCTAACTGCTGCGCGCTGCGGCTCGGGGGGCGGTGAATGCGTACACGGTGTACGCGCCGCGTGCCTCAGGCTGTGCAGGTGGCTCAGGCGCTGGCGTTGCGCGCCCGGTTGCGGGCGGCGCGGCGCTTCATCGCGCGGCGCTCGTCCTCGCTGAGGCCACCCCAGACGCCGGAGTCCTGGCCGGACTCGAGCGCCCACTGCAGGCACTGCTCCATGACGGGGCAGCGGCGGCAGACGGCCTTGGCTTCCTCGATCTGCAGCAGCGCAGGACCGGTGTTGCCGATGGGGAAGAACAGCTCGGGGTCTTCCTCACGACAAACGGCGTTGTGACGCCAGTCCATGGCTGCTACCTCTCTCGGTGTTACATGCAGGTTGCTTGTGAATGTGAACGCTTTCACGAATCCCTCAACAAGTGAAGGGCCGACTGCCGGATGAACCGGTGTGGTCCTGGGTTTGAGGAGGGGTTCTGGCTCTCAGTGGAGGCCGGTCTTGCGGGCCGTCCCGATCGCCAAGAAGAGACTCGCAAACCTCGGCAGCGGATACAACCCCTTCCGGAAAGTTTTTTTTGATTCCTCGGTGTCGGCTAGGTCACAGCCGTACTTCTAAGGGGTGGATGCGCGCCTAAACGTTCGAGTGCAAGGACTTTAGGCCCTTCCACTCACACAATCACACGCAGTGCATGGCGTACGCCTGTGAACGTCACGCTCGTACGCAGTCCGAGGTGGTCTCCGTCCATCTGGAGAGGGAGGGGCACCTTCGAATGCAAGGTGAAGTCGGTGAGGTCGTGCAGGGTCGTGGCGTGCTTGCCGCGAGGGCCCCGCTCGGGGCTGGAAGTGAGCAGCTGGGTGGCGTACCGGGCCACCGCCGGGGTGGAGAGCCGGCTCAGTCCGAGGACGTCGAGCGCGGTCTCGAAGGACGCCTCCGGGGACGCGTACACCGGGCGATTGCCCAGGTAGGTCCAGGGGGAGGTGTTGCAGATTATGGAGAGGACCAGGTCCTCGACCGGCTCGGCGCCGGGCCGCTCCAGCGTGATCGTCCCGTGCCGCCGGTTCGGTTCCTCCAGGAACTGGCGGAACACCTGGCGCAGATAGAGCGCGTGCGTGGACCGCTTCCCGCGCTCGCGCTGCTGTTCGACCCGGCCGATCACGCTCGCGTCGAAACCGAGCCCGGCGCAGAAGGTGAACCAGCGGGCCGGCACCTCCTCGTCCGGGGTGCCCGGCGTCCCCGAGGCGAGCCCCAGGCTCACCGTCCGGGCGCTCCGCTCGCGCAGCGCGTCGAGGAGGGCGCCGGTCGCCTCCACGGCGTCGTTCGGCAGCCCCAGCGCGCGGGCGAAGACGTTGGTCGAACCGCCCGGCACGACCGCCAGGCCCGGCAGCCGGTCCGGATCGGGGCCGCCGTGCAGCAGCCCGTTCACGACCTCGTTCACCGTGCCGTCGCCGCCGAGGGCGACGACCAGGTCGATCTCCCCCGACTCGGCGGCCCGCCGGCCGAGGTCCCGCGCGTGCCCGCGGTACTCGGTGCTGACGGCCTCCAGCTTCATCTCGCTCGCCAGCGCGTGGATCAGCACGTCACGGGTGCGGGCACTGGTGGTGGTGGCTGCCGGGTTGACCACGAGAAGTGCGCGCATGACCGCCAGCGTACCTACCCGGCGGTACCGATCCCAGTCCCGCCCGGTGCGCGGACGCCCCCACGGCCCCGCCCGGACCCTTCGCGCCGGGGCCCTCCGCCCCGGGCCCGCCCCCGGCTCCCCGGCCGCCCCCGTTACGCTGCCCTGCATGAGCAGTACGGAGCAGACCCCCCGCCCCACCCGCCTGGCCGCCGCCGCGGGCGTGGCCCTCGTCGAGGCCCTCGGGCTCCTCGCCGGAGGCGTCTACATGCTGGTGAGGGCGCTCACCGATGACGGCGGGGACCTGACCGGCGGGGTGACCGGCGCCGTGACCGTGCTGGCGCTCGGCCTGATCCCGCTCGCCGCCGCCCGCGGCCTGTGGCGGATGCGCTCCTGGAGCCGCGGCCCGGCCGTGATCACCCAGATCCTCGCCCTGCCCGTCGCCTGGCAGATGCTCCAGTCCGAGGGCGTGATCCCCTTCGGGATCGTCCTCGCCGCGCTCGCCGTGACCGGGCTCGTCCTCCTGGTGAGCCCGGCCACGACCGAGGCGCTCGGCATCCGGCGCCCCGGCCAGGAGGGCTGAGCCTCACTCCTCCACGAGGAGCTTCTCCCGCAGCTGCGCCAGGGTCCTGGCCAGCAGCCGGGAGACGTGCATCTGCGAGATGCCGACCTCCTGCGCGATCTGCGACTGGGTCATGTTCCCGAAGAAGCGCAGCAGCAGGATCCGCTTCTCCCGCGGCGGCAGGCCCTCCAGGAGCGGCTTGAGCGACTCCCGGTACTCGACCCCCTCCAGGGCCTCGTCCTCCGCGCCCAGCGTGTCCGCGACCGCCGGCGACTCGTCGTCGGTGTCCGGCACGTCCAGCGAGAGCGTCGAGTAGGCGTTCGCCGACTCCAGACCCTCCAGGACCTCCTCCTCGGAGATCCCCAGCCGCTCGGCCAGCTCGTGCACGGTCGGTGACCGTCCGTGCTGCTGCGACAGCTCCGCCGTCGCCGTGGTCAGCGAGAGACGCAGCTCCTGGAGCCGGCGCGGCACCCGGACCGCCCAGCCCTTGTCGCGGAAGTGCCGCTTGATCTCGCCGACCACCGTCGGGGTCGCGTACGTGGAGAACTCCACGCCCCGCTCCGGGTCGAACCGGTCGACCGACTTGATCAGACCGATCGTCGCCACCTGCGTCAGGTCGTCCAGCGGCTCGCCGCGGTTGCGGAAGCGCCGCGCCAGGTGCTCGACCAGCGGCAGGTGCATCCGCACCAGCCGGTTGCGCAGCTCGGCCTTCTCCGGGGAGCCCTCCGGCAGCGACCGCAGTTCGACGAAGAGCGCGCGGGCGCCGGTGCGGTCCTGCGGGTCGTGGCCGCGCGCGCCGTCACCGGCCGCCCCGTCCGCCGAACCGTCCGCCGCGGCGGGCGCGGGCACCGCGGCCCCGGCCTCCGCGCCCGCCTCCGGGGCGTGGACCGGCGCCGGGGGAGCCCCGTCGTGCTGCTGATCGTGCTCGCTCATCTGGTCCGCCTGCTGCTCCGTAGCGACCTCGTGCGACCGTGCCTGCTGGCCGGGGAAGCCGGCCGTCGCGTCCCCGCTCCTCACGCCGGGCCTGGCCCCGCGCCGCGCTGTTTGTACAGGCTGATCGAGACCGTGTTGTCGTCCGCGACCGAGGACTCCACCTTCCCGGCCAGCGCCGACAGCACCGTCCAGGCGAAGGTGTCCCGCTCGGGAGCCCGGCCGTCCGTGGTCGGCGCCGACACGGTCACGTCGAGGGAGTCGTCCACCAGCCGGAAGACACAGCTCAGGACCGAGCCGGGCACCGCCTGCTGGAGCAGGATCGCGCAGGCCTCGTCCACCGCGATCCGCAAGTCCTCGATCTCGTCGAGGGTGAAGTCCAAGCGCGCCGCGAGACCGGCCGTGGCCGTACGCAGCACGGACAGATAGGCACCCGCAGCGGGCAGCCGGACTTCCACGAAGTCCTGGGTCCCGGGCTCGCCTGCGATCTGGGACACCCTCACCTCCAAGGTGGCACAAGCTCAATCGGGGCCCGGGGGAAGGCCCCCGGACCGGGCGGTCACGCAGGGGCTGCGCGGTCCGCCGTGACGCTATCGCGATCCATCCTGCCGTGTCGCCGCAAGCCCCCGGGCCCCCGAGCCCGGCCCGTCACTCATGGTAGGACCATGGGCGCGGACCGTGGCCAGGGGTGTGCGGGGGCCAAAACGCGGCGACCGGCGGAGGGGTGACGTACCCAACGGCCCGCCGGTCGAACCGCGCCGCCGCCGGGAGACCGGGCCGGCTCAGACCAGCGCCTCGTCCACGAAGCACCACCGCCACGCCTCGCCCGGCTCGAAGGTCCGCATCACCGGGTGCCCCGTCGCGTCGAAGTGCCCGGTCGCGTGCCGCCCCCGCGAGGAGTCGCAGCAGCCCACGTGCCCGCAGGTCAGACAGAGCCGCAGCTGCACCGGGTTCGTGCCCTCGGCCAGGCACTCGGGGCAGGTCTCGTGGAGCGGGGCCGGCTCGGGGCGCGGCATTTCTGCTACGTGCGGGCACTCGATCATGATGGCCAGGGTACGTGGCGGACGCCCCGGACCGGAGGGACGGAACGCGGCCACGGGCCGGGACGGCGGAGGGACGGCATGGACGCACTGCGGCTGGTGGCACTGGTGGCGGCGAGCGCGGCGGTGGCGGGGTTCGCCCGCCGCACCCCCGTACCGGCGCCGCTCCTCCTCGTCGCGGCCGGTCTGGCCGCCGGCTACGTCCCCGGCGTCCCCGACTACACCCTCGACCCGCACATCGTGCTGCCGCTGATCCTGCCGCCGCTGCTCTACACGGCCGCCGTCGACTCCTCCTACCTGGACCTGCGGGCCAACATCCGGCCCGTCGCGCTGCTCTCCGTCGGGTACGTCCTCTTCGCCACCGTGGCCGTCGGCTGGCTCGCGTACGTCCTCGTCCCCGACCTGCCGCTCACCGCCGCCCTCGTCCTCGGCGCGGTGATCGCCCCGCCGGACGCGGTGGCCGCCACCGCCATCGCCCGCCGCCTCGGCCTGCCCCACCGGATCACCACGATCCTCCAGGGCGAGTCCCTGGTGAACGACGCCACCGCGATCACCGCCTACAAGGTCGCCCTGGCCGCCGCCGTCGGCGAGGGCGTCAGCTGGGCCGGCGGCCTCGGCGAGTTCGCCCTCGCCGCCGTCGGCGGCGTCGGCGTCGGCCTGGTCCTCATGGTGCCCATCCACTGGCTGCGGACCCGGCTCACCGAGCCGCTGCTCCAGAACACCCTCTCCCTGCTCATCCCCTTCATCGCCTACGCGGCGGCCGAGGAGGTCCACGCCTCCGGGGTGCTCGCCGTCGTCGTGGTCGGCCTCTTCCTCGGACACAAGGCGTGGCAGGTCGACTTCGCCACCCGCCTCCAGGAGGAGGCGGTGTGGAAGATGGTCGCCTTCGTCCTGGAGTCCGCCGTCTTCGCCCTCATCGGCCTCCAACTGCCCTACGTCGTCCAGGGGCTCGGCCGGTACGGCGTCGGGGAGGCGCTCTGGTACGCCTTCGGGGTCTTCGTCCTCGTCGTGGTGGTGCGCTTCGTCTGGGTCTTCCCGGCGACCTTCCTGCCCCGCTGGCTCTCCGCCGGCGTCCGGGAGCGGGAACCGGGCGTCGACTGGAAGGCGCCGGTGGTGGTCGGCTGGGCCGGCATGCGCGGGGTGGTCTCCCTCGCCATCGCCTTCTCCATCCCCGTCGCCACCGACGGGGTCGAGTTCCCGGCGCGCAACCTCGTCCTCTTCCTCACCTTCACCACCGTCATCTCCACCCTCGTCGTCCAGGGCCTCACCCTGCCCCCGCTGATCCGCGCCCTGAAGCTCCCCGGCCGCGACCGGCACCAGGAGACCCTGGCCGAGGCGCAGGCCCAGAGCGAGGCCTCCCGGGCCGCCGAGGCCCGCCTCGACGAGCTCCTCGCCGACGAGCGCAACACCCTGCCCGGCCCCCTCTCCGACCGCCTCCGCACGGTCCTGGAGCGCCGCCGCAACAGCGTCTGGGAGCGGCTCGGCGCGGTCAACGAGCTCACCGGCGAGACCGCCGACGACACCTACCGCCGGCTCTCCCGGGAGATGATCGAGGCCGAGCGCGCGGTCTTCGTCCGGCTCCGCGACGAGCGCCGGATCGACGACGAGATGATGCGCACCCTGCTGCGCCGGCTCGACCTGGAGGAGGCCGCCGCCCACCGCGAGGAGACCGCCTGAGGGGCCCTCACGGGGCGCCGGTGATCACCGCGGCGACCCGGGTGCCCGGCGCGAAGGCGCCCTCCTCGGCGAGGGACACCAGTGCGAGGAGCATTTTGGCGACATACAGCCGCTCGATGGCGAGTCCATGCCGCGCCTCGAAGTCCTGTGCGAACGCGTCGAGTTCCGGGGTCTTACGGCCGTAACCGCCGCAGTGGAAGCGCTCGTCCAGCCACCAGTCGCCGCGCGGACCGCCGAAGGCGGCCTCCTGGAGGGCCCGCGCCTCGCCGCCGAGGAACCCGCCCTTCAGGACCGGCACCCCCAGCGTCCGGCCGTCGAAACCGGCCGCCAGGCCCGCCAGGGTGCCGCCCGTGCCGCAGGCCACCGCGGCCACGTCCGCGCGCCCGGACAGCTCCCGCCCCAGCGCCGCGCACCCCTCCGCCGCGAGCGCGTTGCTGCCGCCCTCCGGGACCACGTACGTCCCCTCCGGGGCCCGGCCGAGGAGCGCCGCGAGCACCGCGGGCTCGTGCTTCGCCCGGTACGTGGCCCGGTCCACGAACTCCAGCCGCATCCCGTCCGCCGCGCACCGCGCGAGCGAGGGGTTCAGCGGCCGCCCGGCCAGCTCGTCGCCGCGCACGATCCCGATCGTGGGGAAGCCGAGCAGCCGGCCCGCGGCGGCGGTGGCCCGCAGGTGGTTGGAGTACGCGCCGCCGAAGGTCAGCACCGGGCGCCCGCCCGCCGCCCGCAGGTTGGGCGCGAGCTTGCGCCACTTGTTGCCGGGCAGGTCGGGGTGGATGAGGTCGTCCCGCTTGAGCAGCAGCGCCAGCCCGCGCCGGGTGAACCGCTCGTCCTCCACCGGCTCCAGGGGCGAGGGGAGCCGGGGCCGCAGGGCGGAGAGGGCGTACGTGTCCACCCGGCCATTCTCGCGGGTGGCGGGCGCGCCGGCCCCGGAGCCCCTCCGCCGCGCGCGCCCGGGGCCGGCGCTCCTCCCGGGCCGGCGCCCCGCGTACGCGCGCGTGCCGCGGCCCCTGGGCCGTCGCCTCCCCGCACGCGCGCGTGCCCCGGGCTCAGCGCAGCAGGTCGGCGATCCGCTCGCGCATCGAGGCCATGGTGAAGCCGCGCGGGTCCACCTTCCCCGGCTGCCACTCCCGGTGCCCGATCACCGAGCGGTGGGTCCAGCCGTGCGCCCGGCAGAGCGCCGCCGACGCCTTCGCGATCGCCTCCAGCTGGACCTTGGGCCAGGGGTCCTCGCCGTCGCCGAGGTTCTCGCACTCGAAGCCGTAGAAGTGCCGGTTGCCGTCGGTGGTGGCCTCGTCGTCCGCCGGCAGGCCCCGCTCGGCGATCACGGCCCGCAGCACCTCGTCGTCGCCGAGCCCCGCGTGGTTGGCGCGCCCGTGGCCGACCAGGTGGACCGTGCCGTCCTTGGCGATGACGCCGTGGCAGAGCGGGCCGGGCAGCCCCTCGTAACCGTCGCGGCAGATGCGGACGGTGTGCGCGGTGCCCCGGGTGACGGTGTGGTGGATCATCACTCCGTGCACCGGGCCCCACGGGCCCTTGTGGTTCCTGTTGTGGGTGGACCAGTCGCCGACCTCGACGACCGAGAGGCCCTCGCCGCGCAGTGCGCCGAGGACCCTGCTCGCGGACAGCGGAACGGCCATGGGGGTGCTCCTTCCGACGGAACGGACCGAGTCTCCGGAGTACCGGAGGCCGCCCCTCCGCTGCCATCCGTTCGATCCGCGTACGAACCGATCAGGACGAAATGGCCGGGCCACGTGCTCCGCCGTCCGGGCGGAAATCGGCCGACATGCCCCGATGATCGCCGAACAGTCCCACCCGATTGTGTAATGGCGCCGCCACGCTCCGTGCTGAAAGGCTTCCTTCGCAAGCCAGACGTACGAGAGGGAGTTCCATGTCCGTTGGTTCGGTGGGCGACGAGGTCCTCGCGGAGGGGCCCCCGCGGCAGAGTCTCGGCACCGCCGCCGCGCGGAACCTCGCCTCGACCACCAAGTCGGCCCCGCAGATGCGGGAGATCACCTCCCGCTGGCTGCTGCGGACGCTGCCCTGGGTCGAGGTCGAGGGCGGCGTCTACCGGGTCAACCGGCGCCTCACCCACTCCGTGGGCGACGGCCGCGTCACCTTCGTCCAGACCGGGGAGCGGGTCGCCGTGATCCCCGCGGAGCTCGGCGAGCTGCCCGCCCTGCGCGGGTACGAGGACGCGGAGGTCCTCGGCGAGCTCGCGGCCCGCTGCGTCCAGCGCCGGTTCGCCGCCGGCGAGGTCATCGCCGCCGCCGGCGCCCCCGCCGACCGCGTCCTCCTCCTCGCGCACGGCCGGGTCGAGCGGGTCGGCGAGGGCCCGTACGGCGACGAGACCGTGCTCGGAGTCCTCGCCGACGGCTCCTACTTCGGCGACGCCGCCCTCCTCGCCGGGGACGCCACCTGGGAGTGGACCGCCCGCGCCGTCACCCCCTGCACGGTCCTGGAGCTCACCCGCGCCGACGTGACGGCCCTGGCCGCCCGCTCCGGCTCGCTCTCCGCCCACCTCGCCGGCGCCGCCGCCCGCCCGGAGCGGCCCGTCAACGCCTACGGCGAGGCCGCCGTCGCCCTCTCCGCCGGCCACGTCGGCGAGGCCGTCGTCCCGCACACCTTCGTGGACTACGAGCCCGCGCCGCGCGAGTACGAGCTGAGCCTCGCCCAGACCGTCCTCAAGGTCCACACGCGCGTGGCGGACCTCTACAGCCATCCGATGAACCAGACCGAGCACCAGCTGCGGCTCACGGTCGAGGCGCTGCGCGAGCGCCAGGAGCACGAGCTCGTCAACAACAAGGAGTTCGGTCTCCTCGCCAACTGCGACCACGGCCAGCGGATCCAGCCGCACGACGGCGTCCCCGGCCCCGACGACCTGGACGAGCTGCTCTCCCGCCGCCGCGACTCCCGGCTCTTCCTCGCCCACCCGAGGGCCATCGCCGCCATCGGCCGCGAGCTCGACCGGCGGGGCCTGGTCCCGGAGACGATCGACGTGGCCGGCACCCGGATCCCCACCTGGCGCGGGGTCCCGATCTACCCCTGCGACAAGATCCCGGTGACCGCCGCCGGCACCAGCTCGATCATCTGCATGCGGACCGGCGAGTCCGACCAGGGCGTCGTCGGCCTGCACCGGACCGGCCTGCCGGACGAGGTGGAGCCCGGCCTCTCCGTCCGCTTCATGGGCATCGACGAGCAGGCGATCACCTCCTACCTGGTCACGGCCTACTACTCCGCGGCGGTCCTCGTGCCCGACGCGCTCGGCGTCCTGGAGAACGTCGAGATCGGCCGCCGCCCTCGCGTACAGCCGGATCGTGGTGCACCGGGGGCGGGTGGTGGCGCGGACGAGCGCGGTGCGGGAGTACTGCGACTCGGCGGCGAC